>JAGNNB010000305.1 GCA_017990865.1 Lysobacteraceae bacterium | reverse complement strand
CCGTTCTGGTGGGGCACGCTGTGGCCGCACTCGCGCGTGTTCGGGCCGGTGTTGAATCGTTTCACCACCGAGGAGCGCCTCGTGTGGCTGACGATCGACGACGGCCCGTCCGACGACACCTCGGCGATTCTGGATGCGCTCGATGCGCACGGCGCGAAAGCCACGTTTTTTTTGGTCGGCGAGCGCGCCGCCGCGCGACCGGACCTCGTTCGCGAGATCGCGCGACGCGGGCACGGCATCGGAAACCATAGCTGCACCCATCCGGCGAAATGGTTTTGGGCGCTGGGTCCGGCGCGCATGCGGCGCGAAATCTCGGACACACAGCGCGTCTTGAGCGGCATCCTCGGTGCGCCGCCGCGCTGGTTTCGCGCAGTGGTCGGCATGAGCAATCCGTTCGTCAACGCCGTGTTGAAAGCGCAGGGTTTGGCGCGCGTGGCCTGGAGTGCGCGCGGGTTCGACGGTGTCGCGGGCGACCCGGCGCGCGTGGTCGCTCGGATCGAACGCGATCTGTCGCCCGGTGCGATCGTGTTGCTGCATGAAGGCGCGGCGCATGGCGGGAATGTCGAAACGATGCGTTTATTGCTGCAGCGTTTGGGTGCGCTTGGGTATCGCGCGGTGGTGCCGTCGCCGAAAGGCGATTGATGTCGCGAAGCCTCTTGTGGGAGCGGCGTAAGCCGCGACGATTGGTTCGCGAAACAGCGTCGCGGCTTACGCCGCTCCCACAAGGCCGGCAAGGTGAGCGAGCGCTTCGCTATGCGCATCGCGCCTGTCGGGGCTCCCACAAGAATTTGGCGCCTTTCGGGCTTCTGCGCGAAGGCGGCGCATGGCGCTCGTGTCGAAACAATTCATTTGTTGTTTCGGCATTTGGATGCATTGGCTATCGCGCGGTAGTGCCGCGTATCGAGAGCGGCGAATCATTGTGGGAGCGCCGGCAGGCGCGACTGCTTTGCGAGAAAGCGATCGCCCCTCCCGGCGCTGCCACAAATGCATTTGGCGGCTTGCGGCGTTCCGGCGGGGGCATTTCGCGCCTGCCGTCGCTACCACAAAAACATTTGGCGCCTTGCGGCCTTCTGCGCGAAGGCGGCGCATGGCGGCAATGTCGAAACGATGCGTTTATTGCTGCTGTGTTTGGACACATTAGGCTATCGCGCGGCGGTGCCGCGTATCGAAAGCGGCGAATCATTGTAGGAGCGCCGGAAGGCGCGACTGCCTTTTTTCGAAAATCGATCGCGCCTGCCGGCGCTCCCACAAATGCATCGCATCTGCCGGCGCTCTCACATCAACGCCTCGCGACGATCAACCAGTTATTGAACGGCGTGTCGCCGTACAACGGTTGCGCTTCGACGCGCAAACCGGTGTCTTCGAGCGTCGCGCGCAAGCTGTCGAGGGTGGGATAGCTGCGGGGTCGGAATTGCATCCAACCGATCCAATTCGCCAGGCGGTCGGTGATGCGCGAGGTGTTCGCGCGTCGGCTGTCGTCGGCGATGGCGCTGCGAACGACGAGCACGGCCTCGTCGCTCAGCATCGCGGCCGCGTTGCGCAGCGCGATACGTTGCGCATCGGCGTCCAAGTATTGCAAGACGTCCAGAATCGCGACGCTGCCGCGGTGCTCGGGCGTCTCGCGCGCCAAATCCATGCGTTCGAAGCGCGCATCGAGCAAGCCGCAGCGTTCGGCCGCGCGGCCGGCGCGGGCGATTTTCGCGGCGTCGTTGTCCACGCCGCGATACGGCAGCGTCTGCCCGTCGCTGCGCAACGCATGCGCGAGCAAGCCCAAGCCGCAGCCCATATCCAGCAGCGGCGCGCGCGTGCCGCGCAAGGCCGCCAGCGCGCCGGGATACAACGGATCGGTGCGCAGTTTGGTGCGGACGTAGTAGTAATCGTAGCGATTGCCGAACGGAAACGTCGGCAGGAACGCGGTGGCGATGGTCTGCGCGGCCGCATGGTCGAGCGGACGCCCGGCGTCGCTCATCGCGCGTCGTTCCGCAGCAGATGCGTCGCGACCGGCAACGCCGCATCAGACCACAGTGCGTACATCGCGGCGGAGGGATGCAAACCATCGTCGGCGAGCATCGCCGCTTCGGCCCCGCGCGCGCGACTGATCGGCGCGATATTCACGAACGCAACGCCGCGCCGTTCGCAGATCGCGCGCGCCGCGGCGTTGTAGGCATCGAGCTCGTGCGCGATACGCGCGGTGTCGCGCCCGGACTGCGCTGCGAACGGCGTGACGCCCCAATCGGGAATCGCGAGCACGAGCGTGCGATCGGCGCGACCGTCGGCGAAACCGATGACCCGTTCGAGCAGAGCTTCGAATTGTTCGGCGTAGTCGTCCACCGAACGCCCGCGATATTGATTATTCACGCCGATCAGCAGGGTCACCAACCCGAAGGTCGGCCTAGCTTCGCGCGAGCGATGTTCGAGCGTTTTTTCATGGCGATTCTTTTCGTCGCGATGTTGTTCGTCGCGAGCCGCTTCGTCGCCATCGCTGTCATCGCGATCGACGCCATCGCTTTCGCTGCGAGCATGCGCGTCGCCGAATTCCGCATCGATCGCCGCGGACAATTCGTCTGTCGTCCAACCGGTGCGGGCTATGATGCGCGGATCGTCGATCGCGATGCCGCGTTCGCGCAGGGCGGCGGCGAGCTGCGCGGGCCAGCGGCCTTCGGGCGCGACGCCCTCGCCGATGGTGTAGCTGTCGCCCAGCGCGAGATACGCGATTCGAACCGTCATCGCAGAGGTTTCGTCGGAGCCTGCGCTCCCCGCATCGGCATTCGCGGAGGCCCCGGTCGTGGCGGCGCTGATCGACGCGATGCTCATCGAGATGGCGGCCGCGGTCCAACCGGAAACGACCGCCGCAGCCACGTTCACGCGACTGCGGCGCGCTGCGCGGCGGTCTGGGCGCGACGCGACAACACGCGGTCGATGCGCGCGAACACTTCGCGCAAAGTCGCCGCTTCGGGCAGCAAAGTGACGCGGAAATGATTGCGTTCGGGCACGTTGAAACTGGAGCCCGGCACGATCAACACGTCCTCGGTTTCCAGCATTTCCAGCGCGAAGGCGTGATCGTCGAAAGGCGTGCCGTCGAAGGGTTTCGCGGCGTCGCCGACCACCGCCGGGAAGCCGTACAAGGCGCCGGCCGGCGCGACGAGTTCCAAATGTTCGCTGGCCTCGCAGCATTCGATCAGCGCGCGGCGGGTTTCGTACAAACGACCGCCCGGCGCAGTCAATACACCGATGGTGTCGGGACCATGCAGCGCGGCTTCGATCGCGAACTGTCCCGGCACGTTCGCGCACAGGCGCAAAGCGCCGAGCAAATCCATGGCGTGATGGAAATCGCCGCTCGCCAGCGGATCGCCGCTGAGCACCGCCCAACCCACGCGCCAACCGCAGGCGCGATGCACTTTCGACAAACCGCCGAACGACAGGCACGGCAGATCGCCGGCCAGCGGCGCCAGCGGTTGGAACGCATGGTCGTCGTAAAGAATGTGATCGTAGATCTCGTCGGCCATCAGCAGCAGACGATGCTTCTGCGCGATGGCGACGATGCGCTCCAACAACGCGCGCGGGTAGTTCGCGCCGGTCGGGTTGTTCGGATTGATCAGCACGATGGCGCGGGTGCGCGAAGACACCAGCGACGCGATTTCGTCCGGGTCGGGCAAAAACGCATTCTCCGGCGTGCAGCGGTAGTACACCGGGCGGCCGTCGTTGAGGATGGTGGCCGCCGACCACAGCGGGTAATCGGGCGAGGGCAGCAGCACTTCGTCGCCGGGATTGAGCAGCGCGCGCAGGCTCAGGTCGATCAATTCGCTGACGCCGTTGCCGATGAACACGCGCTCGGGCGACGCATTCGGCGTGCCGCGTTGTTTGTGGAACGCAGCGACGGCTTCTCGCGCGGCAGGCAAGCCCTGCTGATGGGTGTAGGGGTCGGTTTCGGCGATGCGATCGGCGATGGCGCGCTGCAGATGCTCCGGCGCGCGGAAGCCGAAGGCGCCCGGGTTGCCGATGTTCAGCTTGATCAGATGCCGACCCTGCCCCTCCAACTCGCGCGCGCGCCGGGCGAGTTCGCCGCGGATTTCATAACGGACTTCGGACAGGCGTTCGCGGGTTTTGAGGCTGGTGTGCGGCATCGGAGACAGTACGGCAGTGCGGCGAAAACGGCCGCCAGACTAGCAGTTTGCGGAACCCGGGCACACCCCGCCTTGGGCTGTCGTCGCGACCGATCGCCGCCCACGCGGGCGGGACGCCGACGCCCGATCGCCGCGCGGCCGGCCGGGTCGCGGGCTAGAATCCGCGAATGCCCGCACGCACGCCCTCGGCTTGACCGCCACGCCCACCGCCGCCGATGCCGCGAGCGCCGCCTTGCGCGCGATCGGCTGGCCGCTGGCCGATCCGCCCGCCGAGACGCCCGACGCCGAGGCCTGGATCGCACTGCTCGCCGCCCATCCCGCCGCCCGCCCGGCGCGCGTGGTCGAGCAGCATCGCTCCGGTTACGT
>JAGNNB010000017.1 GCA_017990865.1 Lysobacteraceae bacterium | reverse complement strand
GTGCTGGATGTGGGCACGCTCACCGATGGTCGCTGGGCCTGCGTGGAACAGAACGCCGCCTGGGGCGCGGGTATCTATGGTTGCGATCCCGAGCGCGTGCTCGCAGTGGTGCGCGCCGCCTGTCATAAGCGAGCGCACTGACGCATGCCCCGCGCCGACTTCTACCTGATCCAGAAACCGCGTTTCCGCGAGGAACCGCTGCGTTTGGTCTGCGAACTCGCGCGCAAGGCCTACGACGCGAATCTATGGACGTTGGTGCTGGCGCGCGACGCGGCGCAGGCGGAAGCCTTGGACGAACTGCTGTGGGAGTTCGACGAGGACGCTTACATCCCGCATCAGATCGCCGGCACCGACGACGAGGACGAACTCGCGCCGGTGTTGATCGCGACGCCCGACAGCGACATCGCGCTGCGGCCGCTGGTCATCAACCTGCGCGACGCGCCGGTCGACGGCGGTTTCGAGCGCGTGTTGGAAGTCGTGCCCGCCGACGAATCCGCACGCGGCCCGCTGCGTGAACGCTGGAAGCAGTATCAAGCGCGCGGGTTGGAACTGAAGAAATACGATATGTAACCCTTCTCCTGTCATCCCGAGCGCAGCGAGGGACCTGCTTCATCGCTTCCCTTCGTGGAAAAGCAGGTCCCTCGCTGCGCTCGGGATGACAAGCAAAAAACGAACACGAGCCTCGAACATGACCACCCTCGACTCCGGCTACGAACCCAAAGATTTCGAATCCCGTCTCTACGCCGAGTGGGAAACAAGCGGCGTTTTCGCGCCGCAGGGCAACGGCCCTGCGTACACCATTCTGCTGCCGCCGCCGAACGTCACCGGCACGCTGCACATGGGCCATGCGTTCCAGCACACGCTGCAGGATGCGCTGATCCGCTATCACCGCATGCGCGGCTACCGCACCTTGTGGCAGATGGGCACCGACCACGCCGGCATCGCGACCGAAATGGTGGTGTCGCGCAATCTGCAGATCGCCGGCAACGGCGAAACCCGCGATTCGCTGGGCCGCGACGCGTTCATCGATCGCGTGTGGGAATGGAAGCACCAATCCGGCGGCACCATCGAACGCCAGATGCGCCGCCTTGGCGCGTCCGGCGATTGGACGCGCAGCGTGTTCACCATGGATGCGATGGCCTCCGACGCGGTGATCGAAGCGTTCGTGAAGCTGTATGAGGAAGGCCTGATCTACCGCGGCCAGAGACTGGTGAACTGGGACCCGGTGCTGAAGACCGCAATCTCCGACCTCGAAGTGGTGAGCGAGGAAGAGAACGGCTTTCTGTGGTCGATCGCCTACCCGCTGGCCGACGGCGAAACCTACGAACACGTCGAGTACGACGCCGATGGCAACGAAACCCTGCGCGAAACCCGCAACCATTTGATCGTGGCGACCACACGCCCGGAAACGCTGCTCGGCGATACCGCGGTGATGGTGCATCCCGACGATGCGCGCTACACGCATCTGATCGGCAAAGCCGTGATCCTGCCGCTGTGCGACCGCCGCATCCCGATCATCGCCGACGACTACGTGGATCGCGCGTTCGGCACCGGCGTAGTGAAGGTGACACCGGCGCATGATTTCAACGATAACGCGGTGTGGCACCGCCACAAAGAAAGCGGTGTATTCGATAGCCTACCTAACCGTGGGTTGATCAATATTTTTACGCCTTCGGCGCGAATTATCGGATTCGCTTCAGAAAACGTGGATCACACGGCAGAACTCGCCAAGTCTCCTATCGATGTGGTCCAGGCTGCTGTTGATAGCTCCACTATCGCAACTAGCATTCCTGAGAAATACCGCACCCTCGACAGATTTGATGCTCGCAAACTCATCGTCGCCGACCTCGAGGCCGCCGGCCTGTTGGTCGAAACCAAGCCGCACAAGCTGCAGGTGCCGCGCGGCGACCGCACTGGTCAGGCAATCGAGCCGTATCTCACCGACCAGTGGTTCGTGCGGATGGATAAATTCGCGCAGCGAGGCCTTGAGCTTGCGGAAAACGGTTCGGTGAAGTTCGTGCCGCCGAACTGGATCAACACCTATCGCCACTGGATGGAGAACATCCAGGATTGGTGCATCAGCCGCCAGTTGTGGTGGGGGCATCGCATTCCGGCGTGGTACGACGAAGCGGGCAATGTGTATGTAGGCCGCAACGAAAACGAAGCCCGTGTGGGAGCGCCGGAAGGCGCGATATTGCGCCAAGACAACGACGTCCTCGAAACCTGGTTCTCCTCCGCCCTCTGGCCGATCAGCACGATGGGTTGGCCTAACGCCGACCTGATGCGCGAACGCGGTTTCGACCAATTCGTGCCCTCGTCGGTGCTGGTGACAGGGTTCGACATCATTTTCTTCTGGGTGGCCCGGATGATCATGATGACCGACCACTTCATGCCGAAGGACGCGCCCGACGCCGAGCGGGTGCCGTTCCGCGACGTGTATATCACCGGCCTCGTCCGCGACAAGGACGGGCAGAAGATGTCGAAGTCGAAGGGCAATATCCTCGACCCGCTGGACATCATCGACGGCATCAGCGAAGACGATCTGGTCGCCAAGCGCACCACCGGTTTGATGAAACCGCAGGACGCGCCAAAGATCGAGAAGAACACGCGCAAGGAATTCGCCGGCGGCATCGCACCGCACGGCGCCGACGCGCTGCGTTTCACCATGGCCGCTCTCGCCGGCCCCGGCCGCGACATCAAATTCGATATGGCCCGCTGCGAGGGCTACAAGAATTTCTGCAACAAGCTGTGGAACGCGACGCGCTTCGCGTTGATGAATACCGAAGGCTTTTCGCTCCCCTCTCCCGCCGGGAGAGGGGCTGGGGGTGAGGGTCGGCCGCTTGCGGATAGTGGCTCGGAGAACCCGCCCTCATCCGGCGCTGCGCGCCACCCCGGATCGAGTCCGGGGCAGGCTCTTCTCCCGGCGGGAGAAGGGAGAAACTTCTCGCCGGCCACCGACGCCGAACGCTGGATCCTTTCCCGCCTCGCGAAAGTCTCCGCCGAAGCCGAGCAACATTTCGCCGACTACCGCTTCGACCTGCTGTCGCAGGCGCTGTACGAATTCGCGTGGAACGAGTTCTGCGATTG
This sequence comes from Lysobacteraceae bacterium, assembly GCA_017990865.1. GTDB lineage: Bacteria > Pseudomonadota > Gammaproteobacteria > Xanthomonadales > Xanthomonadaceae > Lysobacter_I. The sequence goes on along the minus strand of JAGNNB010000017.1, from coordinate 13,805 downwards.
GTTCGTGGAATTGGCGAAACCCGCACTCAACGGCGCCGATGCCGACGCCGCGAACAGCACGCGCCACACGCTGCTGTACGTGCTGGAAGCGCTGCTGCGTTTGCTGCATCCGCTGATCCCGTTCGTGACCGAAGAACTGTGGCGTCATGTCGCGCCCAAGCTCGGCATCGACGACGCCAGCATCTGCGCGCGTCGCTACCCGCAGGCCGCGGATTTCGGTGCGGACGGTTACGCCTCGGCCGAGGCCGATATCGAATGGTTCAAGGCCGTGGTTTCGGCCGTGCGCAGCATTCGCAGCACGCTCGGCATCTCGCCGTCGAAACAGGTCGCGCTGCTGTTTCGCGGCGGCGACGCGACGGACGGGGTGCGCATCGCGAAATTCTCGTCGCAACTGTCGTTCCTGCTCAAGCTCGATCGCATCGAAACGCTGTCCGGCGATCCGCCGGCCGCGGCGCCGGCCGTGGTCGGCGATCTGCAACTGTTCGTGCCGCTGGACGGCTTGGTCGACCTGGACGCCGAACGCGTGCGTCTGGACAAGGAAATCGCCAAGGTCGCCGCCGAAAAAGAGAAGAGCGAGGCGAAGCTGGCGAAGTTCGGGGGCAACGTTCCGGCGAACGTGGTCGAACAAGAGCGTCAACGCCTCGTGGAGTGGACCGCGAAACTCGCGGCGCTGCAGGAACAGCGCGAGCGGTTGGCGTAACGACAAGCGCTCCCATCGTGAGCCGGTAGAGCGGGCTCGGCGGCTCTACCGGTTCCGAGTCGGCTTTCGGCTATCGCGCCGGGCATTGGGGGTGCGCGGAAGCCCCTTCGCTAAGGATCGTTGCGCCCCGAATCGTTGCGCCGGGCTCACTGACGACCTCGGGCGGACAGGACCGCGACACCTCCTCGCCGGGCCGCGAAACGCGCGGCCTCGCAGCGATCGCGCGAGGCATCTGGATGCGCCGCCACATTGTTCGCGCTCGGTTACGGTAGGCGTCGAGAAATCAGCGGCCCGCACCCCGCTGCGGAGTCTCTTCAAAACAGCGCGCGCCGATGCTTGGAGGGTCGTTTGCGATATTTCTTCCCTATTCGTTCCCTAGTTGCCGCCTCTATTTTTCACTCAGCGACCGACGCGCGGCATCTAATGAAGCCGTTGCCAAAACCGGCAACGTACTGAGGAGTGAGCAAGATGCTGAACTTGAAAAAGGGAATGGCGCTGGGCTTCGGGCTGGTGGCGTTGATGGCGTTCGGAAACGCCGGCGCTTATATCGGCGGCGCCTATCCGGACCCGGTCACAGGGTTGCCGCATTTCGTCGACCCGTCCAGGCAGCCGAATGTGTGGCACTGCGAATACTGGAACGAAGTGACGCACTCCGGATACGTGTTCTCGATGCCGCCAGGGCAGAAGTGCCCGAAGTCGTACATGGGCGTTCCGCTGACCAGCGAAGAATTCTGGTGAGCCCCATCGGCTAACGCCATATCGCCGAACGCGGCTCTATTCGCGGCGTTCGACCCAACAAGCCCGGCATCCGCCGGGCTTGTTCGTTTTCGGGCAATGAATGGCATCGACCAGACGCGCGCGGCTTCCTCGCCTCGCACTCAGCGTTCGTGCTGAGTGGGCAACAACTCCATCGCCATCACGATCGCATCTTCGCGCCCGTTGTGGGCCGGGTATTAGCGCGGGTTGGGCGAGCGTCACTGTTCGCGTGCGCTGTTGCGGCGGGCATCGAGACATAGCCTCCGCAGCAAGCTGCGGGGTAGACCCAAAACGGCGCGGGCCTATGGTTTTGAGCGTCGATTGCGATCTTTCTTCCCTATTCGTTCCCTATTCGCCGCCTTCATTCTTCACTCAGCGACGGACGTGCGGCGTCTAATGAGGCCGTTGCCAAGACCGGCAACGTACGTAGGAGTAAGCAAGATGCTGAACTTGAAGAAGGGAATGGCGCTGGGCTTTGGACTGGGTGCGCTGATGTCGTTCGGGAACGCGGGCGCTTATATCGGCGGCGCCTATCCGGACCCGGTCACCGGGCTCCCGCATTTCCAGGACCCCACCGAACAACCGAATGTGTACCACTGCGAATACTGGGATTCGGCGACCAGTTCCGGCTACATCTTCTCGATGCCGCCGGGCCTGCGCTGCCCGAAGTCGTACAAAGGCCTTCCGTTGACCCGCGAAGTCTTCTGGTGAGCCTCATCGCCTAATGCCAAATCGCCGGACGCGGCTGTTTTCGCGGCGTTCGACCCAACAAGCCCGGCATCCGCCGGGCTTGTTCGTTTGAGCAGCGACGGCGGTTCCATTGCGTGTCGGCGTCGAAACCGCGGCGACGCTCATTCTTCCGACAACAGCTCCATCGCCATCACGATCGCGTCTTCGCGCCCGTTGTGGGCCGGGTAATACCGCGGACGGCGGCCGATTTCGTTGAAGCCCTCGTCGTTGTACAGCGCGATCGCGCGCGGATTGGACGGGCGTACTTCCAGAAAAATGCGTTCGGCCCGATGCGCGCGGGCGCAGCGCAGCAACAGGCGCAACAATTTACGGCCGACCCCGGCGCTTTGCGCGATGGGATCGACGCAGAGATTGAGGATATGCGCCTCGCGCACGGCGACGCTGAGCACGCCGTAGCCGACGATCGCGTCATCGCGCAGCGCCAACCACATCGGGTAACCGGCGCGCAGACAATCGCGGAAGATGCCGTGCGTCCACGGGAACGGATAAGCGCGCAGTTCGATCGCCATCACCGCGTCGATGTCTTCCTCGCGCATCGCGCGCACCGCGAACGCGGATTCGCCGTCCGCCCATTCCGTCTGCGGCTGCGCGCTCATCATCGTCGCTCAATGCCTGCGCATCGCCCGCAGCGTGGGCCACAGCGCGCGTTTGGCGCGCGCATCGCCACGCAATGCCTGCGGCGGCGGACAGACGCGCAACACCGCGTCGCGATCGGCCGCATCGGCGGCGCGACCGGCCGCACGCAGCAGCGCGTTGGCGAAGGCATCGCCGAGCATCGCAGCGTTCGGCGTGGACGATGCGACCGTCTGCCGAGCCTCCGCGGCGCGCCCGGTCGCAGCCGGCTGAGCGCTCGGCGCCGCGGACGCCAACCGATACGGCGACAAGCCCATCGCGTCCAGCGTTTCGCGCTGCAGCGGCGTCCAGTTCACGCTTCGCCCGCCCGCTTGCGCATGCGCCGCGACATCAACGGCCCGACCAGCAGGAACAGGCCGAACACGCCGAACAGCACCTTCGGCGGATCGATGACCACGCCGATGATCGCCAGCACCAAAGCGAAGATCGCGAAGAACGGCACGCGGTCTTCGCCCGGCGGTTTTTTCCCGCCCTTGAAACTGGGGTAACGGAAGCGGCTGACCATCGCCAAGCCCGCGATCACGGTCACCGCCAACGCGCCGTAGCGCAGGTCTTCGCCGCTCCAGCCCAGGTCGTGCATCATCCAGACGAAGCTGGCGATCACCGCCGCCGCCGACGGGCTGGGCAGGCCGATGAACCAACGTTTGTCGGTCACTTCGACTTGGCTGTTGAAGCGGGCCAGACGCAGCGCGGCGCAGGCGGCGTACAGAAACGCACCCAGCCAGCCGATCTTGCCGATGGTGGGATGCACGTATTTCAGCGATTCCAGCGCCCAGTGGTACATCACCAGGGCGGGGGCCATGCCGAAGCTGACCAGATCGGCGAGCGAGTCGTATTGCACGCCGAACTCGCTCTGGGTATTGGTCATGCGCGCCACGCGCCCGTCCAGGCCATCGAGGATCGCAGCGATGAAAATCGCCACGCAGGCCGGTTCGAAGCGGCCCTGCGCCGCGGCGATGATGGCGAAGAAGCCGGAGAACAGCGCGGCGGTGGTGAACAGGTTCGGCAGCAGATAGATGCTGCGGTTGCGCGGACGGGGCGGCGGGGACGGTTCGTTCATGGTGCGCAGTGTAGAGCGAGTGATGGCCTCTCGTATCCACGTCGCCCCGCCTGGGCCACCGTTTGGAGGGTTCACAATGCCTCCTCGGCCCGCACCCGAGCAGGCGTTCGCACGGGAAAGGCGTCGCCGCAGCCCGCGCACGCCGGTAATAACGGCCGGCGCGACGCCAACTCGCCCCTGGGGATGAATGCGGGCCGGACGTCTGCCGCGCCTGCCCCGAACGCCCGTCGAGGCCGGTATTCGGTCGGCAATTGGCCGAGAATTGGCCGGCACTTGGCTGGAATCGGAACGCTTCGTGACCGACTCGGCTTGCGCATGGCCGGGCATGGTGCTGCAATCGGCCCGTCTTCCGATCACCGCCGCAGGCTCGCCCATGTTCCGCTCGCTCCCGCGCACCGCTTTCGCCGCGGCGACTCTCGCCACAGCGCTCGCCCTCTGTCTCGGCCCCAACGCCGCCGCGCTCGCGGGCGATGTGTACACCTGGAAGGACGCCAACGGGGTCACCCATTACTCGCAAACCCCGCCGCAGGCCGGATCCTCGAACTACCGGATGTTCGTCTACGCCAAGCGCGAAGGGCCGAAGACCGAGGCCTCCGCCGAAAATCAGCAATGCGCCACTGCCCGCAGCAACGCGGAACTGCTGAAATCCGGCAAGCCGCTGCGCCGCGACACCAACGGCGACGGCAAGCCCGACGCCGATATGCCCGAAGCCGAACGCGCCCAGCAGTTGGAACTGGCGCAAATGGTGCTGCGGACGAGTTGCGCCGCCAAAGCGCCCACGCGGGCCGCCGCGAAGCCCTGAGCGGCAAAAACCGAGCCGTTCGCTCCCCATAGGGTGCGCTTAAGCGCACCGTTTTAGACGGTCGCATGAACCCATGGGGTGCGCTCAAGCGCACCGCTTAGACATTCGCATGAACCGAAGACGGTGCGCTTAAGCGCACCCTATCGGGGGCGTCATTGGACCGCGCGATCTGCCACCGCGTATCGCGCATTCTCCGCAGATCGCCTCGTATCGGGCAAAATGTCCGGCTAGCCCCCAGTCCGAGCGTCGTCCGATGCGTCTGTCGCAGTTCCATCTCCGTACCGAAAAGGAAACCCCGGCCGACGCCGAAATCGTCAGCCATCAGTTGATGCTGCGCGCGGGCATGGTGCGCAAGCTCGCGGCCGGCCTGTACACCTGGAGCCCGCTGGGCCTGCGGGTGCTGCGCAAGGTCGAAACGGTGGTGCGCGAGGAAATGAACCGCGCCGGCGCGATCGAGTTGCTGATGCCGACGGTGCAGCCGAAGGAATTGTGGGAAGAGACCGGCCGCTGGCAGAAGTTCGGCGGGCAGTTGTTGAAGATCAAGGACCGCAAGGAGGCCGAATACTGCTACGGCCCCACCGCCGAAGAGGTGATCACCGATTTCGCGCGTCAGGAAATCAGCAGCTACAAGCAGTTGCCGGTGAATTTCTACAACATCCAAACCAAGTTCCGCGACGAGATCCGCCCGCGTTTCGGCGTGATGCGCGCGCGCGAGTTCTTGATGAAGGACGCGTATTCGTTCCACAGCGACGACGACTCGCTGAAAACCGAATACCAGAACATGTACGACACCTACGGCCGCATCTTCACGCGGCTGGGCTTGAAATTCCGCGCGGTGTTCGCCGACACCGGCGCGATCGGCGGTAGCGCGTCGCATGAATTTCACGTGCTGGCGGATTCGGGCGAGGACGCGATCGCCTTCTCCGATGGTTCGGATTACGCCGCGAATGTGGAGTTGGCCGAAGCGGTGGCGCCAGGCGCGCGCGCGGCGGCGAGCGAAGCGATGCTCAAGGTCGAGACGCCGACGCAGAAGACCTGCGAGGACGTGGCCGCGCTGCTCGGCATCTCGCTGCAGCGCACCGCGAAATCGGTGGCGATCATGGGCGCGGATGCGGAGGGTCAGCCGCAATTCGTGCTCGCGCTGGTGCGCGGCGATCACAGCGTCAACGAGATCAAACTCGCGAAGATTCCCGGGCTGGCCGACTACCGCATGGCGACCGAAGCCGAAATTCTGGAACACCTCGGCTGCGAGCCGGGTTTCCTCGGTCCGGCGACGCTGCGGTCGGCGATTCGCATCATCGCCGACCGCAGCGTCGCCGCGCTGCACGATTTCGTCACCGGCGCCAACGAAGCCGGCTACCACCTGGCCGGCGTCAACTGGGGCCGCGACTTGCCCGAACCCGATCTGGTCGCCGACATCCGCAACGTCGTGGCCGGCGACGCCTCGCCCGATGGTAAAGGCACGCTCGGCATCGCGCGCGGTATCGAAGTCGGCCATGTGTTCGCGCTGGGCCGCAAATATTCCGAGTCGATGGGCATGACCGTGCTCGACGCCAACGGCAAGGCCGCGACGCCGACGATGGGCTGCTACGGCATCGGCGTGAGCCGCATCGTCGCCGCGGCGATCGAACAGAACCACGACGACGCCGGCATCATCTGGCCGGACGCGATGGCGCCGTGGCAAGTCGCGGTGTGCGTGATCAATCCGAAGAACGACGCCAATGTCGCCGCCGCCGCGCAAGCGCTGTACGACGAATTCAATGCGGCCGGTATGGAAGCGGTACTCGATGATCGCGGCCTGCGCCCGGGCGCGATGTTCGCCGATATCGAATTGATCGGCATCCCGCATCGCGTGGTGGTGTCCGAGCGCGGGCTCGCCGCCGGCACGTTCGAATATCGCGCGCGCCGCGCCAGCGAAGCGGAACAACTCACCCGCGACGCATTGTTCGAACGCCTCGCGGCGCATTGAGCGAACAACGTTCCGACAACCTACACATAGGGTGCGCTTGAGCGCACCGTTGTTCGGCATCGCGAAAAACAAACGGTGCGCCCAGGCGCTCCCTATGTGGGAGCGGCATGTGGGAGCGGCGTAAGCCGCGACGGCAATGTCATGAAGCGTCGTCGCGGCTTACGCCGCTCCCACAAATTCCATCGATCCACAAATTCCATCGATCCACAAATTCCACGATCCTGACAAATTCCGCCATCCCTGGAAATTCCGCCGCTCCCACAACTACGGCGTCAGAGATTCCGTCGCGTCGGCATCAGGATATTGCCGAACAACAAGCCGGCGATCAGCGCGATCAAAATATTCAGCGCGGTCAGCGCCGCGTCCTGCCCGGCTTGTACGTCTTGTTGCTGCAGAATCGTCAGTAACCCGCGCAGGCTCGCGCTGCCGGGCACCAGCATGATGATGCCGGGCACGCGCACCAATGCGCCGGGCCGGTTGGTCAGAAAACCGTACGCGTTGCCGGCGGCGGTCACCGTCAATGCGGCGAGAAATACGCCGACACTGCTGCCGAACGCGTCGCCGATGATGCTGGAAATCAAATACCCGCAAGCCGCTGCCGTCATCACCAGCGGATAATCGCGACGGTGCGAACGGAACAACAACGCGAACGCATACGTACACGTCAACAACGCGATCGCTTCGACCCACAGCGGTTGCGGGCGCCATGCGCGAACCTCGGGTTCGAATCCCACCATCTCGGCGGCGGTCAGCGCCACCATCATGCCGATCGACAGTTTGACGATGGTGCTGAGCGCGCCGGCGAAACGCGCAGTGCCCGAGACCAAATTCTGATTGGTCAATTCGTTCACCGCGTTGGTGAGCGTCAAGCCCGGCATCAGCACGATCAGCGAACAGATGACGACGGTGTTGAGATTCAACGGCGCGACGACGCTGGCGACGAGCACCGCGACCAGCGCGGCGATCACCGCGGCGATGGCGTCGCTGGCTTCCTTCAAGCGCGGCCGGTCCTTGGTCGCCACTTCCAATAGACCGATCAGCACGCCGGTGCAGCCGGCGACGGCGATATCCAACCACGGCAAGCGCAAGAGGCCGGCGACGCTCGCGGACGCCAACCCGAACGCGAACACGGTCAGGATCAGGCTCAAGCGACTGGGCGGGCGATCCAGCGCGCGCATCGCCGCGACGCCTTGTTCGATGTCCATCGTGCCGGCCATCACCGACTCGGCGACGCGATCGACTTCCGTGAGTTTGTATAGATCGGTCTCGCCCGGCGGCAAGCGCACGACGCGTACGGTATCGCGCCGGCCGCCGCCGCTCTCGCCGAAGGAGAGGATCATGCCGGTGGGATTCGACCACGCACCGCATTCCAAGCCGAGTTTCGCCGACACCGCGGACACCGCGCCTTCCAATCGGTGCGCGGTGGTGCCGTAACCGTGCAAGCGACCTGCCAACTCCACCACGAAATCCACGCGGGCAGCGTAATCGAGCGAGTCCGAAGGCGACGTCATCGCGACAGGATAACCGATGCGCCGCAGGCATCGCTCGCTGCGACGACGCGATCCGTCACCTTGCGTGCGGCGCGCTGCGAGCGGCATGCCGCAAGCTGCACGCGCGCTCGCCTTCCAAGGCCTTCGGCCCCGGGCTATAGTCCGGACCATGACGCATTGGGGATGGATGGGGTCAGAGGACGATCGTTCGGCGAACGCACTCGCGCGCACTTCGGTACGCGCGACGGCGCGCGACGGCCCCAAAAACGGCCCGCAAAACGACGATCGGCCGGTCCGCATGAACGGCGTCGCGCATCTCACCGCAACCTGCGTTCGCATGCTGTCGGAACGCGATCGCGAATGGGACGCGCGCATGACGATGATCGAGAATGCGCAGCGCTTCTTGATCCTCACCACCTACTACTTCGATTGCGACGCGCGCAGCGGTGCGTTGGCCGAGGCGTTGATCGCGGCCGCGCGCAGAGGCGTGCGCGTGGTATTGGTGCTCGATCGCTTCGGCCAGCGGCTCGGAGAACGGATGAACCCTCCGGCCGATCGCGCGCGCTTGGCCCAGCGCTTTCGGCGTTTGGTAGACGCGGGCGGATGCATCGTCCGCTATCGGCCCGTTTCGCGGCGGCAGCGTATCTTCGGCGGCGGCCTGCACGTGAAAATTCAAGTTTCCGAAGTCGGCGCCGCGATCTTCGGCAGCAGCAATATCGCGTTCCACTCATTCTTCCAATGGAACGAGGTGTCGCTGCAGATCGAAGGCGCGCTGGCCGCGCATCTGTTGCGCGACGCCTGCCGTTACGCGAATTTGTCGGCGCAAGACACAGCCTCGCTCGAAGCGATGCTGCCGCCACCGGACACGGATGCGCCTTCGCTGCCCTGGCGCTACCTGGAAGATACGCCTGAAGCGGCGATGAGCCGTTGGTTCCCGTTCGGCGCGGTGCGCAATCGACTGACCGCCGAGTTGATCGCGATGATCGACGGCGCGCGCGCATCGTTGCTGCTGACGTCGTTCTATTACAAACCCGCGCCGGATCTGCGCGACGCCGTGCTGCGCGCATGCGCGCGCGGCGTGCGTGTCGAGATTTTCCATTCCCATCGCGACGCCTTGGAAGCCAGCGCATTGCCGTGGCTGTCCACGACCTTCCATTTCGACGCGCTGCTGCGCGTCGGCGGATGTCTGTACGAAAACACGCGCGGCGAGCATTCCAAAATCGTGTTGGTCGATGGCCGTACGGTCGCGGTGGGCAGCTACAACTTCGAGCATGCGGCGCACGATCGATTGATCGAGGCGATGCTGTTTTCCGACGATACCGAGACCTGCGACGCCTATGCGCGTTGGTTCGATGCGCTGCGGAACGATCCGGGCAATTCGATGTTGCGGTCGAGCTGGGCGAACGATTTGCCGATCGCGACTCGCGCTTTGCGCTGGTGTTACCGTCCGTTGCAGCGTTGGATTTGAGGGGCTGCGTCGGAGAGATTCGGCGAAACCGTGCGAGACGGGGAATTCAGCGGAGCTGCGCTCCGCTCTACATGCTCCGCTTTACATGTCGTGTCGGATTCGTACTTCGCCGTCGATCACCGTCACCGGGATCGCGCGCAGGGATTGGCCTTTGCACGGGCCGCCGATGCACTCGCCTCGCTGCAATTCGAAGGTGGCGCCATGCGCCGCGCAAATCAGCGCGCCGTCTTTGCCGATCAGAAATTTTCCGGGCGCCCAATCCAAACGGCGTCCCGCATGCGGGCAGATGTTGTACCAAACGCGCGCTTCGTCGCCGTCGCGATAAACGATCAACGAATCCGCGTCGTCGCTCGCTTCGCTCGTCGGGTCCGCATCGTGCGCATGCGCGCCGATCGTCGCTTCGATCTCGATCGGCGTGCGTTGCGGCAACGCGTCGAGACGCGCGAGCGTCCGGCCGGCGCCCGGGTCGCCGAGTTCGCCAGACCCTTGCCCGGAATTTAACGAATCCATTACATCTTCGCCCATGCGGCGCCCGATACTGGCCTCACCGGCCTCGGCCATAGTCTGTCACGTCGTTCCGCCCATGAGCGCTCGCGCCTCCCGTTCGTCCCGCAAGTCGGACTCTCGTTTCCGTTTTTCCTTCCCGAACCCCTTCGCCGCGTATTCGCTGTTCCGGCGGCCCTGGTTCGCGTCCCGCTTCGCCTCGTTGCGCTCGCCTCGCCGCCCGCGCGCGCCGCTGCTCCGCGTCGGCGTCGGCCTGCTCGGCTTGGCGCTGTTGGCCGTGCTGCTGGTGTTCGGTCTGCTGATCGGCGCCGCGATGCTGGGTGCGAGTCTGCTGTGGCGCGCCCGCGCGCGACGCAACGAAACGCTCGCGGAACAGGCGCGGACGCCGGGCGCGATCGACGGCGAATACCGCATCGTGCGCAAGCCCGTGCTGCCCTCGCCTACCGCGTCGGCGCGCTGAACGCCCGCGCGATGACGAACGCCGCCGACGACATCGTCCCCGCTTCGCCGCGCCCGCGCATTCGCGTGCGCGACGGCGCGGCCGAAAAAACCTTCCCGGTGCGCCGCATTTACTGCGTCGGTCGCAACTTCGCCGACCATGCGCGCGAAATGGGCGCTGCCGCACCCGCCTCGAAAGCCGATCGCGGCACGCCCGTTTTTTTCCTCAAGCCCGCCGACAGCATCGTCGTCGACGGCGTGGCCGCTTACCCGCCCGCGACCCAGGATCTGCACCACGAAATCGAGCTGGTGGTCGCGCTGGGCCGCGACGCGCCGCCGGGCACGCTCGATCCCGCGCAAGCGCAGTCGCTGATCTTCGGCTACACCATCGGTTTGGATTTGACTCGGCGCGATCTGCAGGCCGCGGCGAAAGCGAAAGGTCTGCCGTGGGATACCGGCAAGAGCTTCGACGACGCAGCGCCGATCAGCGAACTGCTGCCGGCCGCCGCCGTCGGCGACCTCGCGCCGCGCACGCTGTCGCTGCACGTCAACGGCGAACTTCGCCAGAGTTCGACGCTCGATCAACTCATTTGGGACGTGCCGGAGATCCTGCACGAGCTGTCGAAGCTCTACGCCCTGCGCGCGGGCGATCTGATTTTCATGGGCACGCCCGCGGGCGTCGCCGCCCTGCGCCCCGGCGATGTCTGCGAGGGCCGCCTGGACGATTTGCTGCGTCTGGAGTGCCGGATCGTCTAGCCCGCGGTGTAGACTCCCGGCACCACAGCCAACCGAGGGGTCCGTCGCCATGGGCATGATGAGTGAGTTCAAAGAATTCGCAATGAAAGGCAATGTCGTCGACTTGGCGGTCGGCGTCGTCATCGGCGCCGGTTTCGGCAAAATCGTCGGCGCGCTGGTGGACAAGGTGATCATGCCGCCGGTGGGGATGTTGATCGGCGGCGTGGATTTCTCGAAGTGGGCGATCACGCTGAAAGAGGCGTCGGTCGACGCCGCGGGCAAAGAAATCCCGGCCGTGGCCATCGGCATCGGCGAATTCCTCAACAGCATCATCCAATTCATGATCCTGGCGTTCGCGATTTTCATGGTGGTCAAAGCCATCAATCGCATGCGCAAGCCCGAAGCCGCACCGGCACCGGCCGAACCGACCGAAGACGTGCTGTTGCTGCGCGAAATTCGCGACGCCCTGAAGAAATGACAGCGTCGGTCGCGTTGACGACGCGACCGTACCGCGCATAGCGCCCACAGGCCGCGAGCTGATACGCTCGCGGCCTGTTCGTTTAGCATGCTGTTGAAAAACAGCCTGCTAGCACAGCCAGGGATGGCTGCGACGACGAAGCGAGCGCGTAAGCGATTGATTCGTCGCGAGCGAGTCAGGACATGTGCCTGACTCGTGACTTGACTGTGCAGGCAGGAGCCGGCACGAACGGCGAAGCCGGCCGCGAAGCGGCGAGCCGCAAGGATGCGGCGAGTCAAAAAGATCAGGAAGATCGTTTTTCAACAACCTGTTAGGGGCCGCCCATGCGTTCGACCGCATCGCGTTTCGTCGCACCGTTCACTGCCGTACCGTTCGCCGCTGCGGCCTTGTCCGTCGCCGTTCTTTCCGCTGCGCTGCACGCACCGAACGTCGATGCCGGCCCGCTTACGAAACAAGCCGCGCCCACCGCGCCGCGCGAAGTGCGCATCGCCGACGCCGCGCTCGCCGTCGCCGCCGATCTGCGCGAACGCGCGCTGCTGGACCGCACCTCGTGGGCGGTGGTCGAATCGCTGACCACGGAAATCGGCCCGCGTCTGGCCGGCAGCGAAGCCGACGCCCGCGCGGTGCGTTGGGCGGAAGCGAAGTTCAAGGCGCTGGGCTACGACAAGGTGTGGCTGGAGGAAGTGCGTTTCCCGAAATGGGTGCGCCGCAGCGAGCGCGGCGAAGTGGTCGGCGATCACGCGCAGCCGCTGACGCTCACGGCCCTCGGCGGCAGCGCCGGCGGCACGGTCGAAGCCGAGGTGGTGCGCTTTCCCGACCTGGCCGCATTGGAAGCCGCGCCGGCCGGTTCGCTCACCGGCAAGATCGCCTTCGTCGATTTCCGCATGACCCGCGCGCGCGACGGCAGCGGTTACGGCCCGGGTAGCCGCGTCCGCAGTCGCGGCCCTTCGGCGGCGATTCGCGCGGGCGCATCCGCATTCCTGATGCGCTCCGCAGGCACCGATTCGCATCGCAATCCGCACACCGGCATCACCCGCTACGAAGAAGGCCTGACACCGATTCCCGCAGCCGCGCTGTCGGTGCCCGACGCCGACCAACTCGCGCGCCTGATCGCGCTCGGCAAACCGCTGCGCGTACGCGTGGCGCTGGATTGCGGTTGGGACGGCACCGCGATCTCCCACAACGTGATCGGCGAAGTGACCGGCGCCATGAGCGCGACCCGCTCGAAAACGGGCCGGAACGGCGCGCAAGGCGACGCCAGCGACGTGGTGGTGATCGGCGGTCATCTGGATTCGTGGGATCTGGGCACCGGCGCGATCGACGACGGCGCCGGTGTCGCGATCACCATGGCCGCCGGCCATCTGATCGCGAAATTGCCGAAGGCGCAGCGCCCGCCGCGCACCATTCGCGTGATCGCCTTCGCCAACGAAGAACAAGGCCTCTACGGCGGCAAAGCCTATGCCGATCGCTACGCCGCGGCGGTGACGAAGCACCAGATCGTCGCCGAAAGCGATTTCGGCGCGGGCCGCATTTACGCCTTCAATAGCAACGCCGCGCCGCACGCGCAGGGCGCGATCGCGCGAATCGCCGAAGCCTTGAAACCGCTGGGCATCGAACGCAGCGAAAAAGGCGGCCCGGGCCCGGATGTCGGACCGATCGCCGAACGGGGCGCGATCTGGGGCTGGCTGGCGCAGGACGGGAGCGATTATTTCGATCTGCACCACACGCCCGACGACACGCTGGACAAAATCGACCCCGCCGCGCTGGCGCAGAACACGGCGGCCTACGCGGTTTTCGCCTATCTCGCCGCGTCCGCCGACGGATCGCTCGGCAGCGCGCCGAAACCGGCGCCCGCACCCGCGCAGCCCACCGCACGCTGACCCGCGACGCCGACGACGGCGCACGGATGCCTATCGACCACCCGCAAGGAGACGCCCGATGTCCGATACCGATACCACCGTCAACCCGATGATCACCGATGCCGTCACCCAGGCCAACGTGAAAGTGATCGGCGAAGCGCCC
>JAGNNB010000304.1 GCA_017990865.1 Lysobacteraceae bacterium | reverse complement strand
GCTGAGAGCCGGGAATGGGGAATGGGGAATCGGGAATCGGAAGAGCCGCGGTGGGCGCAGTGTCTCGGATCGCACGCAGAATTCGGGCTTCAATGCACTCCGTCGGGAAAAACGGCAATCCGCGACACTCTGTGACCGCGTAGAGCGGCGAATCGCTCGGCTCTTACGATTCCCCATTCCCGATTCCCGATTCCCGGATTTACAGAAGCACCACATCGAACTGCTCCTGCGTGTATTGCTCGTCCGCTTGGAAACGAATGGTTTTGCCGAGGAATTCCTCCAATTCCGCTACCGCCGGCGATTCCTCCTCGGTGATGCGCGCCACCACTTTCGGCGAGGCGATGACCAACAAACGTTCGGCTTCGAATTGGCGCACGGCGCGGGTGATCTCGCGAAAAATCTCGTACGTCACGGTTTCGGCGGTCTTGAGCATGCCGCGGCCGCCGCATTCGTGGCAGGGCTCGGACAATTGCCGCTGCAGGCTCTCGACCGTGCGTTTGCGGGTCATCTCGACCAAACCCAACGGCGAAAAATCGTAAACCGTGGTTTTGGCGTGATCCTTCGACAGCGATTTCTCCAGCGTGCGCAAGACTTGTCGGCGATGTTCGGGATCGATCATGTCGATGAAATCGATGATGATGATGCCACCCAAATTGCGCAGCCGCAGTTGCCGCGCGACCGCCTGCGCCGCCTCCAGATTGGTGCGGTAGACGGTCTCCTCCAAATTGCGCTGACCGAGGAACGAACCGGTGTTCACGTCGACCGTGGTCATCGCCTCGGTCTGGTCGATCACCAGATAACCGCCGGATTTCAGCGGCACCTCTTTGTTGAGCGCGCGTTGAATCTCGTCTTCCACACCGTACAGATCGAACACCGGGCCTGCGCCGCTGTAATGTTCGATCTTCTCCGCCAACCCGGGCATGTACTGCGCCGCGAAATCGCGCAACCTGTCGCAGGTCTCGCGCGAATCGACTTTCACTTTCTCCACATCGCGGCGCAGCAAGTCGCGCACCGCGCGCATCGGCAAGGTCAAATCCTCGTAGACGCAACTGCCGACGCGGGCTTGACGCACATTCTGTTCGACCAGAATCCAGACGCGACGCAAGTAGCCGATGTCCTCGGCCAGCGCTTCCTCGGGCTGCCCTTCGGCGTTGGTGCGCACGATGTAGCCGGGCGCGGTCGGCGCCGACGGCGCGGTCGCGAACCCGTTCGACGCGACTTGGCCTTGCGCGGCCACCAAGGCTTTCAACCGTTGACGTTCGCTCTCGTCTTCGATACGCGAGGACACGCCGATCACGCGCGATTGAGGCAGCAGTACGAGGTAGCGCGAAGGGATACTGATCTGCGTGGTCAGGCGCGCGCCTTTGCTGCCGATCGGATCCTTCACCACTTGAACCACGATCTCTTGGCCTTCGCGCAGCAATTCGCTGATCGGCGGCACCACCTGCGGCGGCGTCGGTCCGGGCAAGGCTGTCGCAGGCGCGGTCGCCGAACCGTCACTTTCCAGCGCGCCTTCGATCGTACGTTCCAGCGTGCTCTCGAGCGCGCGCTCGAGGGTATTCTCGACGGCGCGTTCGCCCACCGGCGCCATGGTGCGGAAAATATCGTTGGCGTGCAAAAACGCCGCACGGTCCAGGCCGATTTCCACGAACGCGGCCTGCATCCCGGGCATCACCCGCTGCACGCGGCCTTTGTAGATGTTGCCGACCACGCCGCGACGCCAACCGCGTTCGATATGCAGTTCCTGCAGCATGCCGTTTTCGACCACGGCCACCCGCGTTTCGCGCGGGGTCACGTTGACCAGGATTTCCTCGGTCATGCGACGGCCTCAACGGCGGCGGCGACATCGTGACGCACACCGAATTCGCGCAGCAGCGCGACGGTTTCGAACATCGGCAGCCCCATCACGCCCGAATAACTCCCGGACAGATGCGCGACGAAGGCTTCGGCGCGGCCTTGGATCGCGTAGGCGCCGGCTTTGCCCTTCCACTCGCCGCTGTCCAGATACTCGGCGATGCGCGCGTCGTCCAGCGCCGCGAAACGCACCTCGGTCACGCTGGTGGTCTGCGCCTCGCGCGCGGCGGACACCACCGCGACCGAAGAAATCACCCGATGCGTACGGCCCGAGAGCGCGCGCAACATTTCGGCGGCTTCGTCGGCGTCGACGGGTTTGCCGAAGATACGGTCGTCCAAGGCCACCTCGGTATCGGCGCCGAGCACCACGGCATCGGCTTGCCCGACCAGGCGCAGCAGGCCGGCGCCGGCTTTCTCGCGGGCGACCCGGCGCACGTAGTCCTCCGGCGATTCGCCAGGTGCGGGATGTTCGGGGATATCCAGATCGACGATGCCGAAGTCGAAACCGTGCCTGAGCAACAGTTCACGACGGCGGGGGGATTTCGAGGCAAGATGCAGCATCCGGGTAGGATACCCCGAGCCCGCGGCGAGCCGGGGACGCGATCGGCGACGCGCCAGTCCCGACCCCGGATCGGCTCACCGCCCGTTCACTCGCGACATCGGGCGCACCGCCCGTCACCGAATGGAGATCCGCTCGCATGCGACACCCCGTCCTCCCCCGCCTCGCTCTGTCCCAGCGCGTCTTCGCGTCCTCGCTCGTCACTTTCCTCGCTATAGGCTCCGTCGTCATGAACGCTTCCGCGCAAGTCGCCGCTCCCGCCTCCACCTCCACCGACGGCACCCTGCTCTCGGTCTCGGCCGAAGCCAAAGCCACCCGCGTGCCGGATGTGGCGACGATGTCCACCGGCGTCGTCACCCAAGCCGCGGACGCCAACGGCGCCTTGCGCGCCAACGCCGAAGAGATGAACAAGGTGATGTCCGCGGTGAAAGCGGCCGGCATCGCCGAGCGCGATGTGCAGACCTCGGGCATCAGCATCTATCCGCAATACCGCTATGCCGAGAACAAACCGCCGGTCATCACCGGCTATCAAGCCAGCAACACGGTGAACTTGAAAGTCCGCGACATCGCCAAGCTCGGCAAGGTGTTGGACGCCTTGGTCGCCAGCGGCGCGAATCAAGTCAACGGTCCGAATTTCGAGATCGATCAACCCGAAGAGGCCTACGACGAAGCCCGCCGCAACGCGCTAGCGAAAGCGCAGGCGCGCGCCGAGATGTATGCCAGGACCCTGGGCCTGCGCGTGCGCCGGATCGTCAGCATCGACGAAGGCACGGGCTATCAGCCGCCGGTGATGTTGCGGATGGCCGCCAAAACGATGGCGATGGACGCGGTGGAATCGCCGGTGTCGCCAGGCGAAAGCACGCTATCGGCCAATCTCAACGTGGTGTTCGAATTGGGACGCTGATCGCAAGACAAGCCTCGCGCACGAAGACATCCCGATGCTTTCCTCGACACCCGCTTCGGCGGGTGTCGTCGTTTTGCGGGTACCGGAAGCTGGAAGGCCGGAAGCGCGGCCCCGAAAAAAAATTTCGCTGCGGGCAACCCCGCTCGGCGACCCCATGCGTTGGAACCACTGTCCCCAACCGCTGGAGGTGCCCGATGGTCCTGAGCCAACGCCATTCCTCGCTACCGCGCGCGCAGACGGCGCCGCTTTCCCTGGACATCGGTCGTATCGCCGGCATGGCCGCCGCGATGACCCTCAACATCGCCGCGCTGATGTTGCTGCTGGTGCCGGTATCGGCGCCGATGCCGACGACACGCATCGATTCTGAAACGCCGCCGCCTGTGTGGATCGAGCGGAAAAAACCTCAACCGAAGCCCGACAAACCGATCGAAGTGAGAGTCGTGCAGCCCACGACAAGACTCAAGCCGGAGATCGTCAGGCAACCGCCGACGCCGCAGACTGTCGCGACGCAGAACGATATCGTGGTGCCCGACGGCACCGAATACGTCGAGCCGCAAGTCGTCGAACGGATCGTGGACGAGACCATCGGCCCACCAATCGTTCCGGTGCAAGCCGCCTCCAGTCTGGAATACGCCACGGCGCCGCCGCCCCCGTATCCGCGCGATGCGCTGATGGACGGCCTGCAAGGCACGGTGTATCTCAAAGTGCTGGTGGATGTGGACGGCAAACCGCTCTCGGTGGAGATTCAGCGCAGCAGCGGCCATCGCAAGCTCGACGACGCGGCGAAGCGACAAGTGCTGAAACGTTGGAAATTCCGCCCGGCCATGCTGAACGGACAAGCGATCCAGGTCTACGGCATCGTGCCGGTGCATTTCTCGCTAGAACGGCAATAACGCGGTAAGCGTCGTTGCGGGAACTCAACGCCACCGGTCGCCGACTCGGCGGCCGGTGGCGTTTTCGTCGGAATTCCAGTGCGACCCGCGCGCCGCATCGTTCCGCGGATGCGCATGGTGCAGACCGCAAGCGCAAGCGACACTGCCTGCCCTTCACGCAGGATCGTTCCGTCGATGGATTCCCTCTTCGCTCCGCTGCAGGCAGGCGACTTGCGCCTGCCCAACCGCATCCTGATGGCGCCGCTTACCCGCTGCCGCGCCGAAACCGATCACGTGCCCGGCGCGTTGATGGCCGAGTAT
>JAGNNB010000303.1 GCA_017990865.1 Lysobacteraceae bacterium | reverse complement strand
GCGTAGGCCTCGTCCATCTTCAGCACGCCGGTGATCAGCATGCCGGCGACGCCGGTCATCAACGCCACCGAAGGGGGAATGCGCGAGGACAATGCGATCAGCATGGTGATCGCGAAGATCGTCATCGCGATTTTCAGTTTGTGCGGGCGTTGTTCGGCTTTCGGGTAATCGGTGACGATCACGAAATCGCGGCCGGTCGCGGCCTGCGCCAAGTCTTGCCACACGCTGTGCAGCACCAGCATATCGCCCGCGCGCAGCGGCACTTCGCGCACGTTCTCGCGGAGCACATGCTTGTCGCGATTGATCGCCAGCAGGCGCAGGTTGTAACGTTTGCGCAATTGCAATTGCGTGGCGGTCTTGCCGATGAACGTCGAAGTGGGCGGAATCACCGCTTCGGAAATGCCGGCGCGGCTGGGATTGAACAGATCGGCGAATTCGCGCAGACGGCTGCTCATGCGCAGGAAGCGGTTCTGCGCGAAGTCGGCGATGGTCTGGCGCGGACCCATCACGCCGAGCACGCTGCCGACCCAGATGCGCGCGTCGCCCGGCGGCACCAGGCGCGATTCGTTGCCGGTTTTCAGCGCCAGGATCAGCGGCGCGTCGTGCAGGCTTTCGGCTTCGCCCAAGGACATGCCGACCAGCGGGCTGTCGGCGCTGACGGTGAGTTCGTACACATCGCCGTCGATGCCGTACACGCTGGCGAAATAGCTTTGCGTGCGCGCGGGCGTGACGCCTTTGTCGTAGTCGCCATCGTCCAGATGTTTGCTGCCGAAGAAATGGAAATAGGCCAAACCCGCGACCAACAGCGCGATACCGATGGGCAGCGGCGCGAACATCGGCAGCGGTTTGAGCGTGGTCAAACCCGACGGCAGGTTGGCGTTGGCCGAGACCAATAAATCGTTCAGCAGGATCAGCGGGGAATTGCCGACCATCGTCAAGCCGCCGCCCATCATGATCGCGACCGCGATCGGCATCAGCATCCGCGACAAGGGCAAGCCGGTACGCGACGATAGACGCGAGGCCACCGGCAAATACAGCGCCATCACCGACGGGTTCTGCATCACCGAAGAGTTGATGCCGGCGATGAGGGAGGTGAGCAGCAGCAGTCGGCGCTCCACGCCATGCGCGCGACGCAGCAACCACGCGGCGAGACGATTCAGCGCGCCGGTGCGGTCCAGACCCGCACCGAGGATCATCGTTGCGATCAAGCTGATGACCGCGTTGCCCGAAAAGCCGTTGAACAAATCTTCCGGCGCGACCAAACCGGTCAGTCCCAGCAGCACCAGCACCACCAGGGCCACCACGTCCGCGCGCAGGCGCTCGAACAAGAACAGCAGCATCGTCAACACCGTCAGCCCGAGTACGAGCTGCATATCGCCGGTGAGCGTGAGTGCGTTCTCCATGCCGATGCGTCAGTGGGCGGCGGTGCGGGTCATGGCGCCACCCGGTCGTAGAGCAAATCCCAGACGCCGTGGCCGAGTTTTTGGCCGCGGGTTTCGAAATGCGTTTGCGGGCGCCACTCCGGACGCGGCACGTGGCCGCGCGCGTCGGCGCGATTGCGAAGTCCCTCGGTGGCGTCGAGCACGTCCCACATCTGCTCGGCATAGTCCCGCCAATCCGTCGCCAGATGCAAGCGCCCGCCGAGGCGCAGTTTGCGGGTCAGTAACGCAGCGAACGCCGGTTGCACCAAACGCCGCTTGTTGTGGCGTTTCTTGTGCCAGGGGTCGGGGAAGTAGATGCGGATTTCGTCGAGACTGCCGTCGGCGATCTCGTGTTCCAGCACTTCCACCGCATCGTGGCGGTAGACGCGGACGTGATCGCTGCCGTCCTCGGCCAAGGCGTTCAACAACCGACCGACGCCGGGCGCATGCACTTCGATGCCGATGTAATCGCGCTCGCGATCGTGCTGCGCGGCGTAGCGCAACGCATCGCCGTTGCCGAAGCCGATTTCGACCACGCGCGGCGCGTTACGGCCGAAAGTGGCGTCGTAATCGCGGGCTTCGCCGATGTAATCGAGCCCGAAGCGCGGCCATAACTCGTCGAAAGCGCGTTGTTGCGCCGGGCTGAAACGACCCTGGCGCAGCACGAAGCTGCGGATCTTGCGTTGCCCTTCTTCGACGGTGAAGGGTTGGTCGAAAGCGTGATCGGAGGCCATCGCCATCACGCGCCGCGTTTGCGGGGCTTCGCAGCGACCGGCTTCGCTTTTTCGGCCAGCGCCAGCAATCCCAACAGAGCCGCGTTGACGGCTTCCGCGTCCGGGAACGCTTGCGCCACGCGGTCGTCGAGCAGGACGAGATTCGTGCCTTTCGAGTATCTGCGCAGATATTTGCCGCGGACGCCTCTGCCGAGGTCTTCGCGGCGGTATTCGGCTCGGATGGCTTCAGTCCTGCTCATAAATCGTTCGCTCGTGCTTGGTGGCCTTGCGTGCGCTGATGATTCGCATCGTCTTCCCGCGTTCGACGTGCGCGACGACGATCAACAAGTGCCGATGCGATTGTCCGATGGTCACGAAGCGCGCTTCGCGAATCGAATGATCGGGGTCCGCGAACGTCAACGCGAGCGGATCGCCGAACACCGTCGCGGCTTCTTCGAAGGATACGCCGTGCTTGCGCAGATTGGCGGTCGATTTTCGCGCGTCCCATTCGAATTTGAGCATGAGCGGGCCGTTTATCCGATCAACCCATCCACCGGCGACGACGCCGAGGCATAACGCTTGCGCGGAATGCGGCCGGCGAGGAAGGCATGGCGGCCGGCTTCGATCGCCAGCTTCATCGCCAGCGCCATGCGTACCGGGTCTTTCGCGCCGGCGATCGCAGTGTTCATCAGCACGCCGTCGCAGCCCAATTCCATCGCGATGGCTGCGTCGGACGCGGTGCCGACGCCGGCATCCACCAGCACCGGCACCTTCGCGTTCTCGACGATTTCCAGCAGGTTGTACTTGTTCTGGATGCCCAGGCCCGAGCCGATCGGCGCGGCCAGCGGCATCACCGCGCAGCAGCCGATCTCTTCGAGCCGCTTGGCGAGGATCGGGTCGTCGCTGGTGTAGACCATCACGTCGAAGCCGTCGGCGACCAGGGTCTCGGCGGCTTTCAGCGTTTGCACCACATCGGGGAACAGCGTGCGCTGGTCGCCCAGCACTTCGAGTTTGACCAGGCGATGGCCGTCGAGCAGTTCGCGCGCGAGACGACAAGTGCGGACAGCGTCGTCGGCGGTGTAGCAGCCGGCGGTGTTGGGCAGCAGCGTGTAGCGATCCGGCGGCAGCACGTCGAGCAGATTCGGTTCGCCGGGCGTTTGGCCGATGTTCGTGCGGCGAATCGCGACGGTCACGATTTCGGCGCCCGCGGCCTCGGTGGCGCGGCGGGTCTCATCGAGATCCTTGAATTTGCCGGTGCCGGTGAGCAGGCGCGAACGGTAGTGCTGACCGGCGATGACGAGCGCGTCGTCCGAATGCGAGGAAAGAGTCATGCGGCGATTATCGCCGATTATCGCCAGCGCTATTGAAGCGAGAAGCGCCGCGAATTTTTGTGGGAGGGCCGGAAGGCCCGATCAAGATGGGCAATGCCGGCCGATTGTGGGAGGGCCGGAAGGCCCGATCAAGACGCTCATCCCCCACCGAGCGCGTGAACGATCTCGACGCTATCGCCTTCCTGCAGAAGATGCTCCGCATGCCGCCCGCGCGGCACGATCTCGCCGTTCACCTCCACCGCCACGCGGCGCTGGGCGAGCCCCTGGCGCGCCAGAAGGCCGGCGATGGTGGAAATCTCGTCGGTCAGGGCGAGAGGCTCGCCGTTCAGTCGTAGTCGCATCCGTGCATTCTCGCGCGGCCCCGGGCGGAAGCCCAGCGTCGCAGGCCTTCGGAATTTGCGAAAAAAGCGTTAATTCGCACTTGAGTCCCCGCAGGGATCGTGAAACCATGCGGCCACGATCCGGCGCCGCCATTCGGTGGCGTATGCCATGGCAGGCCGGAGACGTACACCTACAGGCCCCAAGGGCCATCGCATTCGACATAAATTTTTGGAGGGGGTATGACGTTGTCTTCGAGGGCCAAGCGGCCCATGCGCAGTGTTCTCGCCGCGGCTTTGGCCTTGGCGGCCGTACCGGCGTTCGCCGGCGGCCCGTATTCGCAAACCGTGTTCTTCGGCGATAGCCTGACCGACGGCGGTTTCTTCCGCCCGTTGCTGCCCGCCAGCGTGCGGCCGGTGACCGGCCAGTTCACCACCAACCCGGGCTTCGTCTGGTCGCAGCATCTGGCCGACTACTACGGCACCGGCGCCGCGCCCAACGGCAATGGCCAGACCGGCACCAACTACGCCGCAGGCGGCGCTCGCGTGGGCATCAACACCACCGGCGCGCTGGGTCCGATCCCGTCGTTGGCCACGCAAACCAGCAATTACCTCGCCGCCAACGGCGGTCGCGCCGATGCGCGCGCGCTGTACACGGTGTGGGGCGGCGCGAACGACCTGTTCGCGATCACCAACGCCGGCGCTGACCCGACCACCACCATCGCCAATGCGGTGGCCTCGGAAGTCGGCATCGTCGGTAGCC
>JAGNNB010000016.1 GCA_017990865.1 Lysobacteraceae bacterium | reverse complement strand
ATAGTCGAGACGCACGCGACCTTTGCCGTCGGGTTCCATGTTCTGCAGCAGCGCTTTGCGCTCGCCCAAACGGCCCATCACGCCGCCCTGGAATTGTTCTTCCATATCGACGACCAGCGATTCGTACGGCTCCTGCATGACGCCGTCGATTTCGCGAATGATCACTTCCGGGCGCGACACCGCCAATTCGTAGCCTTCGCGGCGCATGGTTTCGATCAGGATCGACAGATGCAATTCGCCGCGGCCGCTGACCTTGAATTTATCGGCATCGCTGGTGTCTTCGACCTTCAACGCGACGTTGTGCTGCGTTTCGCGGGTGAGGCGGTCGCGCAACTGGCGCGAGGTCAAGAACTTGCCGCCCGAGCGATCCTTCACGCCGGCGAACGGCGAATCGTTGACCTGGAAGGTCATCGAGATGGTCGGTTCGTCGACAGCGAGCACCGGCAGTTGCTCGACCGCGTCGGTCGCGCACAATGTGTCGGAAATGCCGACGCCTTCGACGCCGCTGAACGCGATGATGTCGCCGGCGGAGGCTTCCGGCACTTCGATGCGCTCCAAGCCCATGAAGCCCAGCACCTGCAGCACTTTCGCGTTGCGGGTCTTGCCTTCGCGATCGATCACGACCACCTGCTGGTTGGTCTTGACCTTGCCGCGCTGGATGCGGCCGACGCCGATCACGCCGACGTAGTTGTTGTAGTCCAACGAGGTCACGCGCATCTGGAACGGGCCTTCCGGATCGACCGGCGGCGCGGGCACGTGTTCGCAAATGGCCTCGAACAGCGGGGTCATGTCGCCGCCGCGCACTTCTTCGGTCATGCCGGCGTAGCCCTGCAGACCCGAGGCGTAGACGGTAGTGAAGTCGAGTTGATCGTCGGTGGCGCCGAGGCGGTCGAACAGATCGAAGGTCTGATCCAGCACCCAACTCGGGCGCGCGCCGGGACGGTCCACCTTGTTCACCACCACGATCGGCTTGAAGCCCATCGCGAAGGCCTTCTGCGTCACGAAACGCGTCTGCGGCATCGGGCCGTCCATCGCGTCGACCAGGATCAGCACCGAGTCCACCATCGACAGCACGCGTTCGACTTCGCCGCCGAAGTCGGCGTGGCCCGGGGTGTCGACGATGTTGATGCGCCAGATCTCGCCGGTCTTAGGATTCGTCCAGCGGATCGCGGTGTTCTTCGACAGGATCGTGATCCCGCGTTCCTTTTCCAGATCGTTGCTGTCCATCACCCGGTCGGGGACGACGGCGCGCTCGCTCAGCGTGCCGGATTGCTTCAGCAACTGATCGACGAGGGTGGTTTTGCCATGGTCGACGTGGGCGACGATGGCGATATTGCGCAGGCGTTCGACAGAATTTTGGGCAGACATAGCGAATGGGCGCCGCAGGGTAGGCCGGGCGCTGATTGTCGTGAAGGGGAGCCGGCTATTATAGCCGCCAGCCGAGAGTAATGACTCCATTTAAAAACGCCCGGCATTCGAATTCAGACACTTATCGACGAAACAGGGGATTTTCATGAGCGCAAGACCCAACCGAAACGCCGCGCCGCGCTGGAAACCGCCGATGTGGCTGCTGGTCGCCGACCTGCTGAGCATGGCCCTGCTCGCGGCGGGGCTGCTGCTGCAGTTCGCCCCGCAAGCGCCGATCGTGCAGGCCTTGCCGCCCGAAGCGAAGCTGCCTTTGCTGGCCATCGGCGGCACCGGCTTCGCCGTGTGCTGGGTGGCGCTGGCGCTGTCGGCGATCCGCGCTCAGCGCAGCCGCTGACGCGGTCGGTCGAACGCACGCGTCGCCGTCCGACCCGCGCGAATCTTGCGCGAAAACAACATTTCCGCCCGGCCGCCATGACAGCCTGTCGTCGTCCCTCGATACGACAGGAGTTCCATGCATGATTCATGAAGTGAGCGGCGACATCCTCAAATCCCGCGCCCAGGCCATCGCCCACGGCGTCGCGCCCAACGACGATTTCCACACCGGGTTGGCGCTCTCGCTACGCGAACACGCGCCTGCGCTGTACAAGGATTTCCGGCATTTCTGCCAGTCCACCCACCCCAAATCCGGCGGGCTGTGGACGTGGGCGGGCGCCGATGGTCGCCGCATCGTGAACCTGTTCACCCAAGACGGCGCCGAAGGCCACCACGGCGGCAAGCCGGGCAAGGCCACGCTGTCCAATGTGCGCCATGCCATGAAGGCGTTGCGCGCCGAAATCGACGCCCAGAAGATCGCCAGCATCGCCCTGCCGCGGCTCGCCACGGGCGTCGGCGGCTTGGATTGGGCGGATGTGCGGCCGGTGGTCTATGAGCATTTGGCCGACGCCGGCATTCCGGTCTACGTCTACACCACGTTCCATGCGGGAATGGCGGCGGACGAGCCGGCCTGACCAGCCGCTGCGGAGTTCTCTCCGACGCACCGCTTCGACACGACCAGGATGCCCCGCATGCGGGCATCCACTCCGAATCCGGGCGCGGCCGCGTCCGGTCGCGGGGCTCACGAGCACGTCTGCCCTGGGTGGGGGTTGGCATGCTACGTTGAGCCCCCTTTTTTTGGAGCTCCCCATGAGCCTGATCGCCCATTTCGACACCGACCGCGGCCCGATCCGCATCGAACTGCACGCCGACAAGGCCCCGCTGACCGTCGCCAACTTCGTCAATCTGGTCCAGCGCGGTTTCTACAACGGCCTGATTTTCCACCGCGTCATCGCCGACTTCATGGTCCAGGGCGGCTGCCCGCAGGGCCGCGGCACCGGCGGCCCGGGCTACAAATTCGAAGACGAAGCCAACAACGGCGTGCGCCACGAACGCGGCGTGCTGTCGATGGCCAACGCCGGCCCCAACACCAACGGCAGCCAGTTCTTCATCACCCACATCAAGACCGACTGGCTCGACGGCAAACACACCGTTTTCGGCAAAGTCCTTGAAGGCATGGACGTCGTCGACAGCATCCGTCAGGGCGACACCATCAAGTCGATCAAGATCGAAGGCGACGCTGATGCCGCCATCGCCGCGAAGGCCGATCGCGTGGCGGAGTGGAACAAGATCATGGCGGCGTAACTTGCCGGAGGCCGCGACAGCGTCATGTATAACTTCTTCGTTTCTGCTAGTGCTCAGTCATGGCTCGGGGATCCGTGGGAAATCGATCTTTCGCGTTGTGTTCGTGAGTACACCGATACAGAAATTACACGAAGGTTAGGAGGTTTGGACGCTGTCGCGGTTGATGAGTTGAAGCGGCTGCCGTGCATTTTCGCATACGAGGAATTCAATGCACTGGCCCCGAAGTTTGGGGTAATTAAGGATGTCATAAAAAGACAAACGCGAGTTCGTGTTGAGTATGAATTAATAGAAGTTTTTCCCTTCTTGTCTTCGCAGCAATTGGCAAAGCTATCTTTTGAGCTTGATATACAGTCTTGGGAGCTAAATAGAAGTCACTGGGCTGTAAAAAACGTTGATCTTCCAAAGGAATTAAATGCTGTAGGCATTTCTCTGCCTGGGTGGACTCGTTCCGTCTCTAAGGCGGTAGATATCAGCACGCATTACTTTGATGTGGCGTTATCTTTTCCTGGGGAGGCTAGGCAGCTAGTTGAAAGAATTGTCCCGGGGTTAGAAAGGCGTCTTGGCCCCAACTCCTACTTCTACGACAACAATTATATTTCTCAGCTTGCTAGACCCTCGCTAGACATCTTCTTGCAAAAAATATATCGGGATCAGTCAAGGTTGGTGGTTGTTTTTATTGGGTCGGACTACCAGCGGAAAAGCTGGTGCGGAATTGAGTTTCGCGCGATTAAAGAAATAATCGCAAGTCGTGACCATCAAAGGGTGATGCTGGTACGTGTCGATGACGGTTCTGTAGATGGAATTTTTTCGACCGATGGTTACGTGGATGCTAGACAGCATGCGCCTGAAGACATTGCCCGCTTCATTCATGAGCGAGTTCAATTGCTTGGTTGATTTGTGCGGGTTGTTTCATTAAAAATGCTACTTAGGCTACTGAGATGAACGCGTCACGGATTATTCTTGTAGTGTTGTGCTTGGTAAGTGAGGCCAGCGCCGCCGACAGCGTCTGCTACGGCACGCCCGCCAACGGCCGCATCGAGCATGCGACGCAACTGCCGGATAACGGCAAGAATTTCCAAGCCTACAGCCGTTTGGGCGTGACGCTCGGGCGCACGTATGCGCATGCGCGGGTGGCGCGGACGGTGAAGGATGCCTATGCGCAGGTGGCGACGGCTGCGCCGGGGAAAGTGTTCGTTTACGGCGAAAGCGGTTTCGAGGACGGCGGTCGTTTCAAACCGCATAAAACCCATCAGAACGGTTTGTCGGTGGATTTTTTCGTGCCGGTGCTGGACGACAAGGGCCGCTCGGTGGCGTTGCCGGGTTCGGCGACCAATCGTTACGGCTACGACATCGAGTTCGACGCCAATGCGCGCTATCGCATCGACGCCAAAAGACCGCTGCGTATCGATTTCGAGGCGATGGCCGAGCATCTGTATGCGCTGGATCGTGCGGCGAAAACGGCGGGCGCGCCGATCGATCGCGTGATCTTCGAGCCGAAGTATTTGCCGAAGTTATTCGCGACCAAGCGCGGCGCTTATCTGCGTCGCCATGTGGATTTCGTGCGCGGCAAAGTGTGGTGGCGGCACGACGAGCATTATCACGTCGACTTCAGCGCGAACTGCCGTGCGCTGCGTTAAAGCGGTCTTCGGGGCTGGCGATCGGGTGAAGAAAAACAAGGAGTAACCATCATGCACATACTGATTGGATGGGGTTTGCTGGTCGCAGCGTTGGCCGCATTCGTCGCTGGCCTGTGGTTCCTGGCGGTACCGGCGACCATCGCCGGCGTGGTGGTGCTGGTGCGTAACCCCGACACGCCGAGCTACGGCTATTCGCATTTCGTCGCCGAAAACCCGGGCGCGGACGCGTCGCCGTCGGATGCCGATAATGCTAACGACTGCGACGATAGCGATGCGGGCGACAGCGACGGCGGCAGTTGCGATAGCCATGGCGGTGGCGACAGCAGCGATTGATCGAAAGCGCTGAGTCGTTCACTTCATCCGCAGCGTATCCAGCATTTTCGCCACTTTCGCTTCGTCGCGCGGGTAATAGAACTCACTCGGGGCCATGTATAGCGCGAGCGCGAGGCCTTTTTCGTGTTCGAACGCGGCGGCCATGCCCTGGTATTTCAAACCTTCCTCGTTCGCCAGCGAAAACTCGAAACGTAGGCCTTCGCGACCGCCGAAATTCGCCGGGCGCAGGTTGCGGCTTTCCAGATTCACGGTGCCGGCGGCGCGCATGCCGTCGAGGACGAGGTCGCGCAGTTCGTCAGCGCGCAGGCCTCGTTTGTAGAACGCGCCGTCGGGGCGGCGTTTGGTTTGGCGCTGGCCGAGAAAAATGAATTCGCGCTCGCGTACGGTGGGAATCAGATACAAGCGATTGAGCAATTCGCCGTCGATCGTCCACAACTGGTAGCGCGACGTCGAAAAGCGCGTCCACTCCATTTCGCTGTCGATCATGAGCTTGCCGCCGGCCGTGGTCGGCCCCGGCACCACCAGCGGCCCGCCCGATGTGCAGGCGGCGAGGGCGATACACAGCGCGACGAGAACGGCGACGCGGCGGCTGGCGCGTGCGACGCGCGATGTCCGCGTTGCGGCGGAGGTCGCGAACATCGACGTATGCGGAGCGGTCATCGGCGGTCTCCCAGTTTGCTCAGTTCGCGTTCGACGAATGCGCGGTCGTCGGCGTCCGGCGCGGCGTCGAGATAGCGGCGCAGCATCGTCGTCGCGGCGGCGTCGCCCGCATCGCGTAACGCGAAGCCGTGCTCGCGCCATGCGGCGGCGGGCGCATCGGGCAGACGAATCGCTTGCGCGTAGAAATCGGCGGCCTTCGCGCGGTCGCCCGCAGCGGCGCGACGGCGATGCGCTTCGCCCATGTAGAACGTCAGCAAGCCGCGATCGGCTTCGGGCGCTTCGGCCAATAATTCGCCGATCACCAGCAGTGAACTGTCGTAGCGGCGGCGACCGAGTTCGGCCGCGAGCCAGCGATCGAGAAACGGCCGCATCGCCGCACGATATTCGTCGCGATGGCGATCGCGCGGGCCGGGCGGCGCGCTCGCGGCGGCGCTGCGGATATCGGCCAGGCGCTCTTCGGTGGCGGGATGCGTGGCGAAGACCACGCCGCGACGCTGATAGCGCCGTGTGTCTTCTTCGCGCTTGAGCCGGGCCCACAAATCGCCGCCGGCCGCGGGGTCGTAACCGTGAGTCACGGCGGAGGCGAAACCGAGTTTGTCGGCTTCGCGCTCCTGGTCGCGACTGAATTTGAAGATGCCGGCGTACGCGCCCAACGCGCCGAGCAAAGCGGCGTCCGGCACGCCCGCGCCGTAGGCCACCAACTGGAAGGCGCTGAGCACGGCGCTGGTGTCTTTCAAACGCCGCCATTGCCGCAGCGAATGCTGCGCGGTGAAGTGGCCGGATTCGTGCCCCAGCACGAAGCCGATCTCGGCCTCGTCGCGCGCGCGCAGCAAGGCGCCGGTCCACACGATCATCATCCCGTTCGGCGCCATCGAGGCGTTGAAGTCGGGGACATCCATGATGTAGACGCGCAGATCGCGGCAGTGATCGCCCGAGACTTTGCAGGCGATGCCGCGCACGTAGGCGTTGAGCGCGGGGTCTTTCACGAGCAGCGGCGAGCGTTGCAACTCGGCTTCGGCGCGCTGCATCGCGTACCAGAGTTCGTCTTCGTCGGTGCCGGCGACCGGCGCGTCGCCCGGGCGATGTTCGCGCACGGCTTGCTGCGTGGCGCAGCCGGCGAGGGCGATGGTGAGCAGGGCGCTTGCCGCCAAGACCCGCGTCGCATGGTAGAGCGGACGGTAGAGCGGAGCGCAGCTCCGCTGAACATGTCTGATCGCCGAAATTTTCAGCGGAGCTTCGCTCCGCTCTACGGTGTGGGGTAGCGGAGCTGCGCTCCGCTCTACGGGGGTGGAGGTCATGGTCGGCCTCCGCCGCGCTTCGGCGGTACGCCGAGGTTTTTCAGCAAGTCGTCGGCGGTTTCGCGCGCGCCGGGTTCGTCGCGCAGGTCGCCGGCTTGATCGACCAGCAGGTTGTGCCAGACCACGCGCCCGGTGCGCAGGTCCACCAGCGAGGCGAGGCCGATCTGATAACCGCCGCCGATGTCGCCGCCCAGCAGCACGAAACCGATGATGCGCATCGCCGCGCGCCCCCCGCTGGTGTAGCTGTCGCGAATGTAGGTGAACAGGGCGTAGTCGGCGCCGGTGGCGTCGCGCAATGCGGACACGCCCGGGCCGAGCGTCCAATCGAATTTGCCGCGCTTGTTGCGCAGCCCGCTGCCGGAGGTGCTGCGGCCGTACTGCAGCACGCTGATCGACACCGCTTGATTCAGCAGATAGAGCTGACGCAGGCGGTCGTCGGCGCCGGCTTCGGGCGGCAGCGGAAAATCCGGTTTCACTTCGATGCCGCGGCCTGCCAGCACCTCGCGCGCCATCTGCGGATACAGCCGGCGCGCGGTTTCGGTCCAGGCTTTGCGCGGCTCTTGCGCGCCGCCGACCAGCACTTCGTACAGTTCGATGTCCGGTTCCACCAGCACCACGCTGCCGCTGACCACCAGCGGCGCGCCGTCGTCGGTTTTCGCGGTGCGCACCTGCGTGCTGGCGCAGGCGTTGAGCAAGCCGCACAGCGTCAGCGCGAGCAGCCAGCGCCATACCGATGGCGGCGACCGATACGACGCGCGATGGCGCGCATCGGCGGCGTTGCGAGGCACGGGGCGGAGGACGAAGCGGCCGGAGGCCGGGGCGGTGCGCTGTGTTACCATTTCGTGCTTGCTCCACGTCTGTTCGGCAGACCTTTCGGGCGCCCTCGCAGGACGTCCGGTCCCCACTTTACCGAAGCACAGCCCTTGTAGGTAATGCGATGCTGCAACTCGCCCGGCGCGTCGGTCGCGCCAAGCCCAGCGCGATTATGGTGGTCGCCGAAAAAGCCAAGCGGCTCAAGGCCGAAGGCCGCGACATCATCAGTTTTTCGATCGGCGTTCCCAATTTTCTGCCCGGCCCGCACGTTTACGACGCGGTCCGCGACGCGCTCGCCAAGGACTCCGGCCAGTACGGCAGCAACCGCGGCGCCGACGCCCTGCTGGACGCCTTCATCAAGCACATGGAAGGCATCGGTCTGACCGGCTACAAGCGCGCCAATATCGCCACCGGCATCGGCGCCAAGCACATCATCTACAACCTGGCCGAAGTGCTGCTGGACGAGGGCGACACCATCGCCTTCCCGACGCCGTACTGGACCAGCTATCTCGACATCGCCGAAATCGTGAATGCGAAGGTCGACCTGCTGCCGTGCCCGCCGGAGCAGGACTACAAGCTCACCCCGGCGCAGCTCGACGCGGCGCTGGCTAAGAAGCCGAAAGTGTTTCTGTTCAACAACCCGTCCAACCCGACGGGCATGGTGTACACGAAGGACGAAATCGCGGCGCTGGCCGAGGTGGTGGCGAAGTATCCGGACACCTGGATCATCACCGACGACATCTACAACCGCATGGTGTTCGACGGTGTCGGTTACCACAATTTCATCCACTTCCGTCCCGAATTGCGCGACCGCACGATCTTCCTGGATTCGCTGTCGAAGACCTACGGTATGCCCGGGTGGCGTGTGGGCTTCATGGCCGGGCCGGAAGTCGTCGCCAACGCGGTGGTGACGATGAACTCGAACCACATCACCAATATCCCCGAGCTGACCACCGCCGCTGCGGTGGCCGCGCTCACCGGCCCGCAGGACGTGCCGGAAGCGAAGAACGCCGAATTCCAGCGCAAGCGCGACGAAGTGGTCGCAGCCTTCATGGCCATTCCCGGCATCGTTTGCCCGCGGCCGCAGGGCGCCTTCTACGTCTTCCCGGACGTCAGCGCGTATTTCGGCAAGACCCACGGCCCGACCGGCGCGGTCGTCGCCAACGATGTCGATCTGTGCAATGCCTTGCTCGACGCGAAAGGCGTGGCCTGCGTACCGGGCTCGGCCTTCGGCGAGCCGCGCGCGATCCGCATCAGCTACACCTGCCCGACGCCGCAGTTGGCGCCGGGTATGAAGCGTATTCAGGAGTTCTTCGCGGAACTGCAGTGATCTCAGTACTGTCATCCCGAGCCGTAGGCGAGGGACCTGCTGTTTATGCCGAAACGATCAAGCAGGTTCCTCGCCTACGGCTCGGAATGACATTCTCTTTTTTTCGATCGAGGAGTGATGTTGATGAAAGCCCCCGTCAGAGTCGCCGTTACCGGTGCCGCCGGCCAAATCGGTTATGCCTTGTTGTTCCGCATCGCGTCCGGCGAAATGCTCGGCAAGGACCAGCCGGTGATCCTGCAGATGCTGGAATTGCCGTTGGACAAGGCCCAGGCCGCGCTCAAGGGCGTGATGATGGAACTGGAAGACTGCGCCTTCCCGCTGCTGGCCGGCATGGTCGGTACCGACGATCCGACGGTCGCGTTCAAGGACGCCGACTACGCCCTGTTGGTCGGCGCGATGCCGCGCGGCCCGGGCATGGAGCGTAAGGATCTGCTGCTGAAGAACGCCGAGATCTTCACCGTGCAGGGGAAGGCGCTGAACGCCGTCGCTTCGCGCAACGTGAAGGTGCTGGTGGTCGGCAACCCGGCCAATACCAACGCCTACATCGCGATGAAATCGGCGCCGGATTTGCCGTCCAAGAACTTCACCGCGATGCTGCGTCTCGACCACAACCGCGCGTTGTCGCAACTCGCCGGCAAGGCGGGCGTGCCGGTCGCCGATATCAAGAACATGGTGGTGTGGGGCAACCACAGCCCGACCATGTACCCGGATTATCGTTTCGCCACCATCGGCGGCGCATCGCTGAAAGACAAGATCGGCGATGCCGATTGGAACGCCAACACCTTCATTCCGGTGGTGGGCAAGCGCGGCGCGGCGATCATCGAAGCCCGCGGTCTGTCTTCGGCTGCGTCGGCCGCCAACGCCGCCATCGACCACATGCGCGATTGGGCGCTGGGCACCAACGGCGAATGGGCGACGATGGGCGTGCCCTCCGACGGCAGCTACGGCATCCCGGAAGGCGTGATGTACGGCGTGCCGGTGACTTGCGCCAACGGCGAATACACCCGCGTCGAAGGCCTGCCGATCGACGATTTCAGCCGCGAGCGCATGAACAAGACGCTCGCCGAGCTGGAAGAAGAGCGCGCTGGCGTGGCGCATCTGCTGGGCTGACCTATTTCGGTTCGCGATCGACGAAACGCCGGGCACCGCCCGGCGTTTTCGTTTCGGCGCCGGCATCGCCTCCGACCAAGGTCGCAAGGCCAAGGCACGCGGGCGGGACTATCCTCCCCGCATCGCGCCGACGCCCGGAGGAGCCATGCGCTACGAAGACGTGTACCGACGTTCGATCGAAGAACCGGAGGCGTTCTGGGCCGAACAGGCGCAGGCCATTCATTGGCACAAGGCGCCGCAAACGATTCTGCAGTACGACACGCCGCCGTTCCGCCGGTGGTTCGTCGGCGGCGAAACCAATCTCTGTTACAACGCGGTGGACCGGCATCTCGCCGAGCGCGCCGATCAACTCGCCTTGGTCGCGATCTCCACCGAAACCAACATCACTCGCGAGATCAGCTATCGCGAATTGCATCGCGAAGTGAACGTCTTCGCCGCGGCGATTCGCGCGCTGGGCGTCGGCCGCGGCGACCGCGTGGTGATCTACATGCCGAACGTGGCGGAAGCGGTGTTCGCGATGTTGGCCTGCGCGCGCATCGGCGCGGTGCATTCCGTGGTGTTCGGTGGGTTCGCGGCGCATAACCTCGCGCTGCGTATCGACGACGCCGAACCGGCGCTGTTGATCTGCTCCGACGCCGGCAGCCGCGGCGGCAAAGTCATTCCCTACAAACCGCTGGTCGATGCCGCCTGCGCCGAAGCGAAATCGCCGCCGAAGAAAGTACTGGTGGTGAGCCGCGGTCTCGATCCCGATTACGCCCGTGTCGAAGGCCGCGACGAAGATTACGCCGCGCTGCGCGCCGCGCACGAAGACGCCGATGTGCCGGTCGAGTGGTTGGAATCGAACGAGCCGAGTTATCTGCTTTACACCTCCGGCACCACCGGCAAACCAAAAGGCGTGCAGCGCGACGTCGGCGGTTACGCGGTGGCGATGGCGCTGTCGATGCGCATGATTTACGACGTCGGCCCGGGGCAGGTGATGTTCTCCACCTCCGATGTAGGCTGGGCGGTGGGGCATTCCTACAACGTGTACGGGCCGTTGATCGTCGGCGCCACCTCGATTCTCTACGAAGGCCTGCCGACCACACCCGACCCGGGCATCTGGTGGATGATTTGCGCGCAGTACGGCGTGCGCACGATGTTCTCATCGCCCACCGGCATTCGCGTGCTGAAGAAACAGGATCCGTCCTGGCTCACCGCTTACGAATTGCCGAATTTTCAGTGGCTGTTCCTCGCCGGCGAACCGTTGGACGAACCGACCGCACAGTGGATCACCGAAGGTTTGGGTAAAACCGTCATCGACAACTATTGGCAGACCGAAACCGGCTGGCCGGTGTTGACGTTGATGCCGGGCATCGACTTGAAACCGGTGCGCTTCGGCTCGCCCGGATTGCCCGCGCCGGGGTATCGCCTGCGCGTGATCGACGAAAGCACCGGCGCGACCGCCGCGGCCGGCGTGAAGGGCGTGCTGGTGGTCGAACCGCCGCTGCCGCCGGGCTGCATGACCACCGTCTGGCGCGACGACGACCGCTTTCTCAAAAGTTATTTCGGCCACTTCAAGGAATTGCTGTACAGCTCGCTCGATTGGGCGATCCGCGACGAGGACGGCTACACCTTCATCCTCGGCCGCACGGACGATGTGATCAACGTCGCCGGGCATCGCTTGGGCACGCGCGAAATCGAGGAATCGGTCTCCAGCCATCCGCGCGTGGCCGAAGCCGCGGTGATCGGCGTGCACGATGAACTCAAAGGCCAAGTGCCGGTGGTGTTCGCCACCTTGAAAGCCGCCGAAGACCCCGCAACACCCGCGCAAACCGCGAAGGAAATGCAGGCGCGCGTGACCGAACAACTCGGTGCGGTGGCGCGTCCCTCGCGCGTCTATGTCGTTAAT
The DNA here is from genome assembly GCA_017990865.1 of Lysobacteraceae bacterium. GTDB lineage: Bacteria > Pseudomonadota > Gammaproteobacteria > Xanthomonadales > Xanthomonadaceae > Lysobacter_I. The sequence goes on along the minus strand of JAGNNB010000016.1, from coordinate 5,161 downwards.
GCGCTGCCGAAAACGCGCTCGGGCAAACTGCTGCGACGTTCGCTGCAGGCGCTCGCCGAATCGCGCGACCCCGGCGATTTGTCGACGCTCGACGACCCGAATGCGCTCGAGGAAATCAAACGCGCACTGGCGCGCGGGCCGGAGGCGGGCGGCTGATCGCGACGATCGACGCACGCACCCCGCACCACGATTCCGTCGGACGTAGCAGCCAAGGCATCATGCGCCACGTGCGCATCGTTGGCCTGCGCCTACACCGTGCACATCAACGCCGATCGAAAATGCGCGATCAATGCGATCGCGTCGAAGACGAGCCAGATCAATATCCACAGAGCGAAGCGATCCTTCCGTCCGGTCGCGGTTCGCGGCCACTGCTTCGACAAGCCATAAAGCAGCCCCGCCTCCACCGCAAGAAACAGCGGCGTGAGCGGTATGCCGAAGATGCCCGTCAAACAAGCGAAGTCGTTGAGGACATCCAGACTGGTAATGATCGCGATGGAGGCTGCGGCCGCAGCGCGAAGCGTAATGGCGGTCAGAAGACCGAGCATCCGGCCGCTGCGCAACTTCAACCGAGCGAGCGCTAGATACACCAGGATCGCCCACGCGACCCCGATCAGAAGCGCCCAGCCCCAGCCGGGGAAAAGCCCAAAAACGACGATCAGAAACCGGTCCATGGATATCGGTTGTCTCCCAATGTGGGTCTGTGCGCACGCCAGCGTAACGCAGCTCCAGATGGTTTGTAAGCGCGTCGCGCGTACCTGCGGAAGCGCAGACGATGGTTTCATTGTCGATCGTTCGAGAATACGCGCCTCGGGTGCGGCAATCGGCCATACGGCCGGCTCGGTAACGGCTCGGTGACGGCTCGTTACGCGCAGTAAAAAACGCCTTGACCCTCGTGCGCCTTGGCGCCACAGTCGGCGCATCCGTCGATTCTCAGGATTGCGCCATGCCGCTGTCACGTGTCGTTATGCGCTCGTTCGTATGTGCCTTGGTGTTTCTGGCCGGTTGCGCGAGCGTCCGATTTCCGCCCGATCCTCCCGCCGCCGCGTTCGACGACGGTCTGAGCGGCGAAGCAATCTTCGCGCGCACGCTCGCCGCGCATGGCGGCGACTTGCGCCAGTATCCGGGCGACATCAACCTATCCACCGATGGCCGATGGTTCGCGCTGATCCAGAAGATCCAACCGCTGGTGAGCGATAGCGGCTTCCGCATTCGCTCCGAAGAACGCTATCGCCCGCGCGATGGCCTGTGCGCCATCGAACACACCGGACCCGAAGGCCGCAAGCATGTCGTGCGCACTCGCGACGCGTTGACTGTGTCTTACAACGGCGTGCGCGAAACCGATGCGGCAAAGCTCCGCGCCACCGCGATGACGAACGACGCGTTCCGCATGTTCCATTTCGGCCCAAGTTTCTTTCTCGATCGCGCGACGAACTGGGCCAGACTCGGGGATGCCTCAGAAGGAGGTCGCGCCTACTATCGTCTTCGCGCCACCGTGCGCCCCGGGTTCGGTGAATCGACGCAGGACGATGTCGTGCTCTGGATCGATCACGAGACCTCGCGGCTTTTCCGCATCCACATGAGCCTGAACGGATTCGAGACTACGGTCGGCGCGCACGTCGACACCACGTTCCTCGAATATCGCGAGATCGCAGGCTATCTATTGCCCACGCGCTTTCACGAACGCGTACGCGGACCGCTGCGCATCGATGCGCACACCTGGTGGACGACCGGCATCGACATCGACCGCGGTTGGAGCGATGAAGATGTGAATGGCACCGCGTTCGGCGGCGCGGCCACGGCGCCTGCGGCGCCTTTGGATCGCTGAGGCTTGCGAAGGATCGAATCCTGTCGATTCGATCCGTAAACGCGAAAGCCCTTACAGAAACGGCACGATCAAGGCCGCTGTTGATCGCGTTTCGCGTGTGGGTGAGCCGAATCCTCTGCGCGCCGTTACTCCCATTCCTCGCAGAGGTCCATCGCGGTTTCGATCATTTCGACGGCATCGTCTTCCGTTCGGCATTCGCCCCGCACATAAGCGCCAGCCCACGGGGCGGCGTGTTCCGGCATCAGATACTCGATGTAATAGTTGTGCTTGTCCAGGACCGCTATGACGACGTACCAGGGGGATGTGTAGGAGTCTTCCGCAAGCAGAACAAGACGTTGATGCGATGTCAGACCGAAGATTCGTTCTTTTCCGGGTAGCGCCCGCAGCCTCGCGATGAGATCGAACATCGCCTCGCCGCGCGCGCGATCGAAACCGTCGCCCCTCCGGGCGTTGTCGCCGTAGAACTGTTCGAGCGTTTGGTGGTTTTGATCTTTGCAGCGAGTTAGTTGCATTGTGGGTACAGGCGCGGCGGAGGCGAGGGGCGATCCCTTTGTGAATTCGAGGCCAGAATGCAGTTTCTTTACTTAATCTGAAAAGTCGACTCTGGTCCGTGTTTTGGAATGGTTGCCTGAGATGCGAACTAGCAAATCTGATCGCGCTTGATGTCCCAGGATCCTTCTTCGCTCAAATTCGCCAGCACTTCCTTGAACAGAGCCTGGGACGGAATGAGGTCGTGCGTGTCTTCCTTAACCGATGCCACGAAAGGGAGGGTAGCGCGTGGGCGCTGGAATTGCGAAGTTTTTTATTCACGAGAAACCAAACGATTCAAAGGTTGAATCGCTTGGTTTGAGGTTTGTGAAATTATGGGTGTCCCGGATCGCTCTGATGCGTGTCCCGGATCGCGCTATGGGTGTCCCGGATCGCTTGATTTTGTTTCAGTCCTCCTTTCGCGCCAGCAGAAGCAGGCGGACAAGAATGCCGACTGCTACGGTGGTAAACAGGAAACCTACGAGACCTGAAATCAGCTTCCCCGACAAGTCTGGCAAGGTTGGCGAAGCGAATGGTGAGCTAGCAAACGCGGCCCGAGCATAGTCGCCAAGAAGTGGCACATTTGACAAAACAGCAATTGTGGCTTCACCGAAGTTCATTGGTGGCAGCAGCGATGAGTTCGATAGGGCGTAGAGGAGCAGCGAAAGTGACATGAACGTCCTTAGGAAGTGCTCCGCTCCGTTCAACACCACGAAGCCGACGTAACCAAGCTGCTTCGCCTGCGTCTTGGCTTCTCTTTCGGTCGCTGCAGCAATCCAAGACCAAACGCTGGGAACTATCTTTCTCAAGTAGTTTGTTGCTTCAAGAAATGCGTATCGGAAGGTCGCGATGGCGACGCCCAAGGAACCAAGGATCCAGCTTAATACGAGCAAGGTCGTGGACGCTCGCAGAGCGTTGAAATAGTCATCAACGACAGGCGTTGATAGTCCATGGGCCAGCATTACGAACAAGTGGAATACAAACAGCGGGAGCATCCATACCTGAAGGATTGCATCAACCCTTAACGCTGAGACCACCAAGATACTAGCGCGTTCGAATTTGCGTTGATTCGTAGCTAATGCGTCAGCGAGTTCATTAGGGAAGTCGAGGTGGTAGTAGTTGTAGTTGGGCTCTTCGTCAAAGATGCCTTCGATCTGAAGGGCGCGATCTTCAAGCATTTCAGGAGTTCCGTCCTCCGCTACTCGCAGCTTTGCGATGTACAAGCCTCCGGCATGAAAGCACGGCACTTCTACCGTGAACGTTCGCCCAAGCAGTGGGTAGGACTGCTCTTTCACATGTAGGACTAGTTCACCATTCGGCAGAACTTTGAAGGCTGCTTCAACGGCACTTCGCACGCGACTCTGTGTATCTTGGGGAAGATGCGCGATCAACTGATCAAGGTGCGACAGTTTGCTGAAAAAGTAGAAAGGAGGGTTGTAAAAGAGATGGCCAATGTACAGCAAGTAGCTGAGGAGATTCTCATTAGTCGTTCGAAAACCCAGAAGGCTATTTGTATGGTAGACGTTTGCTGCATCTCGCCGCATTGGAATCAGTTTCCAATGTGTAGACGCCGTTGTGCCAGTGGCATATAGAGCGTACGAAATGCAGCGCGACGAGATTGACTGAGTGGCACTTCCGCGTCGAATGACTTGAGGATCGAGTTCGAGGCGTGCGAGTGAGTAACCAGGATATGGGGTTTCTGAGCAGAAGTAGAGCCTAAGCGTTGTTGGATTCAGGGCTTCGCCCGTGGCCTGCTCGTGGTGCGAACAGAATTCCTTGACAACATCGGCGGGCTGCGTGGTCCAGACATCAAGCATCGCACTCTCCCAATGATCTCTGTTTAGAACTCGTCATCTTCTAAGGTGACTCTAGTGCACTTGCAAGCAAGGGTCGTTGTGGTGCGGCCTAACGCTTGAGTTAAGCCGCGCCGCGAAGCGGTGTCGGCTTGAATGAATTGTTAGGGGGCGAGCCATTACTGGTCAAAGAACGATTCATCACTGAGTGGCGACCATGAAGTTGTACGAACAGCCCTTGCGGGACGAGCTTCACGAGCGCCTCGCGCAGGTCTAGCGCCTCGTGCACCGCGAGCAGGGCGGGCCTGTCTCGCAGGTTTGGCGGGGCCGCCAGTAGCGCCTTGTGTGTAGAAGACAGCGTGGCCATTTCTATCTCGCACCCAGCCATCCTGGAGCCACCCGAGGTACTTGCCTGAATAGCTGTAAATGTTCTCATCAGCCATCCATGCAACCGGGTGGCCGCTAAAAAGAAAGATTGAAGGATAGTTCTTATTGTCGCCGATCCATGCGATAGGCCGACCTTGCTTGTTGTAGAAAGCAACGTAATCCATAGCGTATCCAAGCCCCTTAACGCCTGAATTAAGCCGCGCCGCGAAGCGGTGTCGGCTTGAATGAATTGTTAGGCGTGACGGATGCCAGAAACGGATAAGCCACCACGCCCTTCCCGAAAAACCGAAGCCGCACAAACCGAGCGCGCCCCGCACACCAACAGCGCGGCGAAAAGTGAAAAACCCACGCCGCTTCACCACCCATGGCCCCGTCACGAAGCCAAGCCTGAGCGCGCACCGCACGGCTACAGAAGCGAAAACGCACCGACCAACATTCCGACAAGCGCTACTACCGAACCCGGAATTGCTGAAGCGACACCACCACCACAAACGAATGCTGTTTGACGCCTAACGCCTGAATTAAGCCGCGCCGCGAAGCGGTGTCGGCTTGAATGAATTGTTAGGCGTGACGGATGCCCGAAACGGACAAGCCACCACGCCTTTCCCGAAAAACCGAAGCCGCACGA
>JAGNNB010000302.1 GCA_017990865.1 Lysobacteraceae bacterium | reverse complement strand
TTCGCAGCGGTGCGCGACGACGAACGCTGCCGTCGCAATTCGCGTTCCAATTCGGCGATCTTGCGGTGCGCGCTATCGATCTCGGTGCGCGTCGGCATGCCGAACTGCCCGCAGAGCGCTTCGACTTCGCGCTGAACGCCGGCGCGGACGCGCATCTGCGCATTCACCAAATCGGCGTAGAGACGGCGGAACTCCGTCGACAAGGCGATGTCGGCATAGGCCTCTTCTGCGGCATCGATCCACAAATCGAACAAGGCGCGCGCCGATTGTAGTTGGCGTCCGGGCTCGCTGCGTTCGGCGAGTTTGCGCTCGAAACGATCGAAGGCATCGCGACCGGCCTGCAGCATCGCGGTGTTGTACGCGTCGTTGGCCTCTTGCAGATCGAGGTGCGCTTGAGCGAAGGCCTGCCAGCGCTCTTGCTGCTCGCGCGCAGGGCCGTAAGCCGGCATGTTCAACCACGCGCGGCCCTCGTCGCGGAAACCGCCGGTCATGCGGCTCGCGAACTCGGTCGCATCGGCCGCATTGCCGCCGAACACGGTCTGCTGCAGCCACGGCGCGATGTTGCGATACCACTGATCGAAACCGGATTGGCCCGGGCCTTGCATCTGCGCGAACATCGCGGCGAACGGATTCTCTCCGCCGCCCATCGCGCGACGCCATGCGCCGGCCACGTCTTCGGCGCTGGCGGGGCGTCCGGCGAATTGCCCCGCGACCTCCTGCATCTTGCCGAACCATTGTCGCGATTGCTGGGCCATGCGGTCGAACGCGTCGCCGCCGAAAGGCGAAGCGCCGCCCATCATCCCGCCCATTCCACCCATTCCGTTCGTCTCGCCGCGCAGGGCGCGCGCGAGTTGCGACCACTGCGTCATCGCGCTCTGCCACATGTCTTGTTGGGCGGCCGGCGCGCCCGCGCCTGTCGCCGCGCGCATGGCGTCGCTCCAGGCCTGCCAATAACGCTGCGCCTGCTCGACCGCTTCTCCGGCGTTCATACCGGGAATGCCGAACCCCGCTTGATCGGTCGTACGCATCGCCACTCTCCGCATCGTGTCGGCGCATCATAACAAGCGTCGGCGACGCGATGACGACGCGCCGGCAGCGGAAGCCTTAGAGCCTATTCAAAATCTTCCAGCGGGGGTGTCGCCTCCCTTCTCCCCGCAAGCGGTGCGTGTTCTTTTCCTTCTCCCCGCAAGCGGGAAACATGCCTTTTCCCTTCTCCCCGCAAGCGGGGAGAAGGTGGCGCAACGCGCCGGATGAGGGGTAGGCGTTACGCTTGATTCGCGTGCTTCCAACCGGGCGCATCAAGCCGTACGAGAAAGGCGCCCCTCACCCGGCCTTCCTTCATCCCTCTCCCCGCCGTGCGGGGAGAGGGATGAAGGAAGGTACCGGCGAAGGGCCGCCGATCCGCTCGGGAAATGCGCTCGGCGCATGCCTCTTCTGAGATTTTGAACAGGCTCTTGGGGCTTTCCGCGCGGCGCGCCGGGCGGCTTCACCACTTCGGGATGCGCAGCGTCTTGCTGATCATCAGCGAACCGGACAGCGCATACATCAGCGTCAGCGGATGGATGTCCCAGAACAGCAGTTCGTAGGCGCCGAACCAGAAATCGTCGCCGATGCGGCCGTGATCGATCGCCATCACCAGCACCACGACCAGGGCGAGACTGGTCGGAATCGGCGTGCCCTCGAAATGCGTGACTTTGGGGCCGCCGTCGGACAATTGCTCGGCGGTGACGTTGTAGCGCGCCAAGCGGCTCACGCCGCAGCAGACGAAATAACCGAGGATCAGGCTGTCCCAGCCGCCCTGAAGCCCGGTGGCGTAGCCCAGAGCCGCAGGCGCGACGCCGAAGGAAATCACGTCGGCCAACGAATCCAGTTCGCGCCCCAGCGTGGACGAGGATTGCCGCCAACGTGCGATGCGCCCATCCAGGGCATCGAATACGAACGCCAGCGGAATCAACGCGGAGCCCCACAGCAGCCAGCGCGGATCGCCGTCCTGCAGCGCGCGCATCGCCAGGAAAATCGCGCCGGTGCCGCACATCGCATTGGCGAGGGTGAGCCAATCCGCGAGGTGGAAATCCCGCAGCATCGAAAAATGACGCGTCATCATCGAAATCCCCTGCGTTCGTCCATCGGGTCAGGGTGCCAAACCCGCCCGCTCCCGGCAAGTACATGCCGCCGGCAAGCGCCCGCCCGCCTCTGGCTGCGGCATGATGTCGTCCATCGCGCTTCGTTCGCCGCGCTTCGTCCACCGTGCATCGCCGCGCATCGCGCGCATTCGCCCTATGACCGCTCCGCCTTCGACCCTGCTCGCATTGGATGTCTGCTACGAGCGCGACGGCGGCGCGATCGCGGCCGGCATCGCGTTCGAAACATGGACGGCGGCCGCGCCGATCGTCGAGTTCGATGCCCGCATCGAAACTCCGCACGCCTACGAACCCGGCGCGTTCTACAAACGCGAATTGCCCTGCCTGCTGCGTGCGCTCGAAGCGTTTCGATCTCTCCCCATCGCCGACGGTCGCATCATCGAAGCCATCGTCGTCGATGGCTACGTCGATTTGGACGCGAGCGGCCGGCCGGGCCTGGGGCGACATTTGTACGAGGCGCTCGACGGTCGCATCGCCGTGGTCGGGGTCGCCAAAACGCCTTTTGCGGGGATAGAAATGGCGCATGCGGTGCTGCGCGGCGCCAGCGCGCGGCCGCTGTTCGTCACCGTCGCCGGACTTGACCTCGATGCCGCCAAACGCGCGGTCATCTCGATGCATGGCCCGCACCGCATCCCGACGCTATTGAACCGAGTGGACCGCCTCAGTCGGACGGGGTTGGAGCGAATCGGTAAGATGGCGATTCCTTCGCCAGCCCCACGCCCATGAAAGATCGGTTGTTCCTGCTCCGCCCCGACTTCGCGGACGCCGATGCCGGCGACGGCCTCTACTACTGCCCTGCCTGCGCGGAAGTGCGCGGCTTGCTCGATTACCACCCGGAATTGTTGGATCGGATCGATCTGCAGGAAATCGAATACCCGCGGCCGCGGGCCGAGGTCGCCGCGCTGTTGGGCGACCCGCACCCGGGCTGCCCTGTGCTGGTACTCGCCGACAGCCGCGAAGCTCCCGCAGACGCGCACATCCTGACCGCGCCGACCGGCCGACGTTACGTCGATGGCCCGCGCGACATCGGGCTCTATCTCGCCGCGCTCTACGGCTCGGCGAAGCCGCATCCCTAACGACTCCGTATCGGCCGATCTTCGTAGCCGCCCGGCCATGAGCCCGTTATTCGCGAAACTGAATTTCAAAGGCCAGGCGCGCATGTTGGCGATCGATGCGCCGGCATCGTTCGAGCCCGAACTCGCGGCGTTGAACGACGCGGTCGTCGATCGCGCGCCGAACTCCGGCGAATCCTATGGCTTCGCGATCGGTTTCGCCGTCGTGCGCGCCGACTTGGACCGCGTCAGCGCGCAATTGATCGCCGCGGCCCCGGGCGATGCGGTCGTCTGGCTCGCATATCCCAAGAAAAGCTCGAAACGCTATCGCTGCGATTTCGACCGCGATTCCGGTTGGACGGTGTTGGGCGACGCCGCGTTCGAGCCCGTGCGTCAAGTCGCCATCGACGAAGACTGGTCGGCGCTGCGCTTCAGGCGCGTCGAATACATCAAACATTTGAACCGGGATGCCGCGCGCACGCTGTCCGCGCAGGGACACGCACGCACGAAAGGCGCGTAGCGACGGTTGCGAAAAAAATTATCGCTGCCGCGGCGAATCGACGCAGGCGCGATGCCGCGATCAAGCCGCATCCCAGACGCATTGCCCGGATTTGGTTTTCTTGCGGATCGCGTCCAGTCGCGCATCGTGCGCGGCCAGTTCGTCTTCGCTCGGCCGCACGCGCGGACGCGATGCGGCATCCGTCGCCGGCAAGGCGTAACCGGTCTCGCGCCGACGCTCCTCGCCAGCGACCGGCGCCGCGAAGCCGATCTCGCTTTGCCCGGCGGTGAGCGCCAAATACACCTCGACCAGCAACTGCGCATCGAGCAGCGCGCCGTGCAGATGGCGATGGGCGTTGTCGACGCCCAAGCGTTTGCACAGCGCATCCAAAGAATTGCGCTGCCCCGGATAACGCTGGCGCGCCATCTCCAGCGAGTCCTCCACGCGACAGCGATCGCGCATGCGGCCGTACGACGGCCCCAACAACGACAGTTCGTGATCCAGAAAACCGATGTCGAACGCGGCGTTGTGGATGATCAGCTCCGCGCCGTCGACGAACTTCAGAAACTCGTCGGCGATCTGCGCGAATTTCGGCTTGTCGGCGAGGAATTCGAGCGTCAACCCGGTCACTTCCTGCGCGCCGGGTTCGAATTCGCGCTCGGGATGGATGTACTGCTGATATGTGCGCCCGGTCGGGCGGCGCTCGATCAACTCCACGCAGCCGATTTCGACGACGCGATTGCCCTTCTTCCACTCCAGTCCAGTGGTTTCGGTGTCGAGGACGACCTGTCTCATGCCGATCCGCCCATACGATGCTCGCTCATGCGATGCCTACCCGTTCTTTGAATTTGATCGCCTCGTCGCGCGCCAACGCGTCCACGCGCTCGTTGTCGGGGTCGCCGGAATGGCCTTTGACC
>JAGNNB010000300.1 GCA_017990865.1 Lysobacteraceae bacterium | reverse complement strand
TCACAACGCGCGATGCACCGCTTCGCCGAACAATGCGGTGTGGTGCGCGCAGTCGTTCAAGCGCACTACATCCAGCGCATCCACGCTCGGGCCTTCCAACAGATTCAGCGTGGTCGGCGCTTGGCGAAACGTCCACAGTTTCGCGAACGGAATGCCGAGGATGCAGCAGAGCAACACGCGGTTCACTGCGTCGTGCGCGACGACCAGCAAGGTGTCGTCGGCGCCGAGCCCTTCGGCCGCGCGCGCGAACGCCGGCCATGCGCGATCGAACACATGCTGCAGCGATTCGCCGCCCGGGCCGGGCATCAGCACCGTGTCGGGCGCTTCGCGCCATGCTTGCAGGCGTTCGCCATCGCGTTCGCGGATCTCGCTGGCGAGCAAACCTTCCCAGGTGCCGTGCGCGATTTCCATCAACCCCGCGTCGGTGCCGAGCATCGATTTGCGCGCGTCGCCGAGCGCGAATTCGGCGGTGGTTTTCGCGCGCGTCAGCGGCGATGCGACGGCGCGATCGATGCGCGCGTCGGCCAAACGCGCACCAAGCGCGCGTGCCTGCGCTTCGCCCACGGGCGATAAGGCAATGTCTTCTTGGCCCTGATAGCGGCCTTCGGCGTTCCACGGCGTTTCGCCGTGTCGTGCGAGGAGAATTTTCATGGGTGATGATCGGGAATAGGGAAACGGGAATAGGGAATCGGAAAAAGCGAGAAAGGCAACGGGAATAGCGATGGGACGGGAAGCGGCAGGACGGGAATCGAGACAGCACGCGGAGATTCTGCGAAAAGCCGCTGCGATCGATTCGCGGACGTTCGGAAGTCCGTTCATCGGCACGAGGAACCTGCTTCGCGCATCCGAAGATCGAAAGCAGGTCCCTCGCCTATCGGCTCGGGATGACAGCGCTCACGCCGTCAACGATTCCCCATTCCCCATTCCCGGCCGTTCACACCTGCTGAATCGACAGCACGCCCGGTACCGCTTTGAGCATCGCGATCTGCGCATCGTCCAGCGGTTTATCGACCGTGATCGCCGCGCGGGCTTGGCCGTCGCCGGCTGCGCCGAGCGCGAAGTTCACGATGTTCACGCCGGCCGCGCCGAGTTGCGAACCGACTTGGCCGATCATGCCCGGGCGGTCTTCGTTGCGCATCAACAGCACGTGCGCGAGCGGATCGAATTCGATCTCGACGCCGTCCAAACGCACCACGCGCGGACCGCGATGCAATGTCGCTTCGATTTCGCGCGTGCGCACTTTGCCGTCGCTGCCTTCGCCGACCACGCGCAATCTCAGCAGGCGATCGAAACCGTCGCCGTCGCCGCCGACGGTTTCGGCCACGGTCAAACCGCGCGCCGCGGCTTCCTGCAGCGCGTTCACCGGGGTGACGCGGCCCGACGCGGTGCCGAGCAACGCCGCGACCAACAGGCGCGTGAGCGGACGCGTATCCAGCGCCTCGGTGCGGCCGGCATAAGTGATTTCCAAACGCGTCGGCGCCTGCACCAAGCGCACGGCGAGACGCCCCAGCGCCGACATCAGCGGCATCCACGGCCCGACTTCGCGCGCGGCTTCGGCGGTGAGCGGCGGCAAGTTCACGCAGCCGGCGACCGCGCCGGTGGCGACGAAATCGACGATCTGACGCGCCAGGATCGTGCTCACCGCTTGCTGCGCTTCGCTGGTGGACGCGCCCAGGTGCGGGGTGAGAATGAGCTTCGGATGCGCGCGCAGCGGCGAATCGGCCGGCAGCGGCTCGGTGACGAAGGTATCGAGCGCGGCGCCCGCGAGATGTCCTTCGTCGAGCACGGTGCGCAACGCGTCTTCGTCGATCAAACCGCCGCGGGCGGCATTGATCAGATACGCGCCTTTCTTCATCTGACGCATGCGCGCTTCGGACAACAGATTCGTGGTGTCCTTGGTGCGCGGAATGTGCAGGGTGACGATGTCGGCCCAGGCCAGCAATTCGTCGAGCGTTTTCAGCGGCACGCTGCCTTTGCCCGCGGCCGAGGCCGGCAAAAACGGGTCGTACGCCGCGACTTCCATACCGATGCCCTGCGCCTTGCGCGCGACGGTGCTGCCGATGCGGCCCAGACCGATCACACCCAAGCGCTTGGCTTCCAGTTCGAAACCCGTGAGGCCGGCTTTCGGCCATTGCCCGGCTTTCATTCCGGCGTCGGCTTTCGGCACATGGCGCGCCAAGGCGAACAGCAGCGAGACCGCGTGTTCGGCGGCGGCGAGCGTATTGCCGTCGGGCGCGTTCATCACCGCGATGCCTTTGGCGGTGGCGGCGTCCACATCGATGGTGTCGACGCCCGCGCCGGCGCGACCGATCACTTTGAGTTGCTTGGCCGCGTCGATGGCTTCGGCGGTCACTTGCGTGGCCGAACGCACGAGCAGCGCGTCCACGCCTTCCAGCGCGGCGGCGAGTTTGGCGGGGTCTTTGATCGGATCGGAAATTTCGACGATCCAACCGGCATCGCGGAACATCGCGAGACCGTCTTCGTGGATACCGTCGCAGGCGAGAACTTTCGGTTGCGGCTTCATGGTGTGCGCTCCAAGTGGGGAAGGAATCCCGCGGAGCCCTGCAAGCCGGCGCATCGCAAATGCAGGTTCGACCGAGAGGCTGCGAAGCCGTTGGAACGAACCGGGACCATGACGCTGGTCCGGTGGACACCTGCTCCGGCGTTGGCCGGGCAAGCATCCACTTGCGGGTCGGGAGACGGGGCCGGCTGGCATGGGAATCCGCGACCCGCGCAGACTAACAGAGCCGCCGCAGATGGCAAAGCCCGGGCGGCGGCCGAACCGCCCCCTGATGTCGCCAGCCGGGCATGAGCGCGCAAGGATCCGGGCAGAGGTCTACGCGATGACGGAGGCGACATGCCCATGGCGGACCGTCGCCGCCGCAAGCGGGGATGCATCCGCGCCGCGAACGGGGCATCATCGCCCGCAAGGTCGGGCGCGACCGCCCCAGGAGAACGAAGCCATGCCGCGAATCGAGGGCGAATTCGAGATCATCCGCGCGTTACAGCCGAATCTCGATCTGGGCGGCGGCCTGGAAGCGATGCATGTCCGTTTCGAAAAACGCTTCCACGGGCCGCTCGATGCCACCAGCGTGGTGCAGATGATGGGATTCATGACCGCCACCGAAGGCTCCGGCGCTTACGTGGCGATCGAGCGCATCGCCGGAATCTTGGACGGGCACGAAGGCGCTTTCGTGGTCCATCACACCGGGCGAATGGATCGCGGCGAACCGCAACTGCGGATCGGCGTGGTGCCCGATTCAGGCACCGAAGGCCTCGCCGGCTTGCGCGGCGAGATGACCATCGAGATCGTCGAGGGCCGGCATCGCTACACGTTCGAGTACGAATTGGCGAACTAACAGCCTGTTCAGAATCTGCTGCGCTCGGTGCTTTCGCGCCGTCCGCTGCTCGAAATGCTCATGTACCTGCACGTACACTGCGCTTTCTGCGCTGCGGGAGGCGCGTAAGCCCCATCGCTCGCGACGATTTTGAACAGGCTCCAAGACCGCCCGTCGGCGGCGTAACGTCGGATTTGCGGCAACGTAACGGTTTTTGAATCGTATCGGCGCTAGCGTGAGCGGGCCGGCATCCGTCGGCGAGACTCCCGAAAAGGACTGCACATGACACTCAACCTTTCCCGCCGCGCCTCGCGCCGGACGCTCACGCTGGTGGCCGCCGTCGCGACCTCTTTTCTGATCGGCATCGCCGTGGCCGCCGCGCCCGGCCCGACCTCCAACGGCGAGTTCTATTACTACAAAGACGCCGCAGGCAAGACCATCGGCTATCGCGCGATCAACTGCAATGGCACCTACGTCTCCTGGGGCAAGACCAGCGCGCGCTACGCCAACGGCTACATGATCTGCGATCCGGATATCTGATGCGGTCGCTTTCGCGTCGGGTCGCGACAACTTTCGCGCTCGACACGGCGGCACACGAAAACGGCGGCCTAAGCCGCCGTTTTCGCATCGATGGGCAAGCGTCCTCGCGCGATCACTTCGCGGCCGGCACGCCCATTTCCTGCAGCAACCGCGGCGCCGGATAGACCTCCTGCATGATCCAGCGCATGTAGCGCTGATCGACCGAAATCATGCGCGTGACCGCCGGGTCGAACAGCCAGTTGGAGCTGACCGATTCCCAGTTGCCGTCGAACGCCAGGCCCACCAGCTTGCCCTGCCCGTCCAACACCGGCGAGCCGGAATTGCCGCCGGTAATGTCGAGGTTCGAGAGGAAATTCACCGGCACCGTGCGCAGCTTCGCGTCGGCGTAGCCGCCGTAGCGCTTGGCGGCGATCGCATCCAACTGCGCCTGCGGCGCGTCGAAAGGCGCCGTGCCGGTAGCCTTGGCCGCGACTTGCTCCAGCTTGGTGAACGGCTCCTGGCGGGTGCCGTCGCGCTTGGTGTAACCCATCACGTTGCCGAACGTGATGCGCAGCGAGCCGTTCGCATCCGGATACACGAACTCTTTCTTGCTCTTTTTGTATTCCTTCACCGCTTGCAGGAAGACCGGACGCGCGACCATCGCGTCGCCCGCGCGCGTTTTGCGGCCTTCTTCCAACTGCAGCAAGGTCGGCGTCATCGCCACAGCGAAACGGATCGCCGGGTCTTTGCTGCGCTCGAAGGTTTTGCGATCGGCCTGCATC
>JAGNNB010000301.1 GCA_017990865.1 Lysobacteraceae bacterium | reverse complement strand
CCGTTCGACAAGCGCTGATTTAGACCAGCGCTGCTTTCGACAAGTACTGACTGTTCCAACGATTCGTCGCAGAAAGGCCCCGCATCGTCGGGGCCTTTCTTTTTCTTCGTTGCGCGTCAACGGCCGGCGCCGCGGCGCGTTGTGAGAGAGGCCCTGCGGGGCTATCGGTCACTCTCTCAAGGAAGCCATATGTTCGCGAATCGTTTGTGGTCGCTGCGCGTTGGCGCGGCATTGCTGGGTTTGTTGTGTTTCGTCGGCGTCGCGCATGCGCAGCAGGGCTGCAAGCCGGTGGCGTTGCCGCCGGGCGCGCAAGGCCCGGATCTGTGTTACGGCAAGGAAACGTGGCGGGAGCCGACGCTCAAGAACGCGTGGTTGGCGCAGAATTTCGACTTCTACCGAGCGCCGTCGAGTACGCCGACGCCGCTGATCATTTGGGCGCATCCGAACGGCATGAGCAAAGCGCTGGCGCCGGATTCACGGATGTATCAGGCGCTGGTCGCGCCCGCGCTGCACGCCGGGTATTCGTTCGCGTCGATCGAATTCCGGCATCCGGTCACGAACGAGAACGAGCCGAATCATGCGAACGATCCGGGCGTGCCGCACTACGACTTGGCGCGCGCGCTGCAGTTCATCCGCGCCAACGCCGATGCGCTGGGCATCGACAAGCGCAACGTGTTCTTCGTCGGCCAGTCGCGGGGGACATTGACGATATGGACGGGATTGCAGAACGACATGGCGCGCCCGAACAGCAATGACCCGGTGGCGCGCGAATCGACACGCGTCAATGCGATTTACGGGGTAAAGGCGCAGACCACTTACGACGGCATCGAGTTCGCCGATTTATTCATCGTTCCGGCGGATCGCGACGAGGTCGTCGCCGACTTCATCATCGAACATCCGCATTACGCGCAATTCGGCAGCGCGATCCGCAGCGTGAGCGCTGGCGCCCAACCCGACCCGCCGGTGCGCCTGATCTACGACACACCGGTGGTGCCGCGGCGCGTGACTTACGCCGAAATGCAGATGATGGACTCGATCCATTATCCGAACTTCGGGCCGGCGCTCTGCCAAGCGTACATCCGCGCTTTCGGCAACAGCGCGCGCTGCAGCTACGATGCCGATTCGCGCTACAAGGACGACCCGATCGCCGCGTACGCCGGTTATATCGCGTTTTTCGAGCGCTATCGGGTGCCGTGAACAAGAGAGGCTTGCGTGATGAGAAGTCCGAGCGCGTTGCGTAAGCGGACGCCGACGAGAGCGTCAACCCGGCGTCCGCGCATGCGTTAGCGGTGGAGGTCGCGATATCGCGACTCCCACACTCTCGCTCAAAGGAAGCAATGCGTATGACACTTCGCAGAAGCTCACAACGATCCGATCGTTTTCGCGCGCTACGCCGTTTCGCGCTTGTGCGCGCCTACGTCGCGCTTTGCGCGTTCGCTTCTGCAGCCGGTGCGTTGGCTTGCACGCCGACGCCGTTGCCGCCCGGCGCACAGGGTATGGATCTGTGCTACGGCATCGCCGAGTGGAACGAACCGACCTTGAACGGGCGCAGGTTGGAACAAACCTTCGATTTCTATCGAGTTCCGACCTCGGCGCCCGCGCCGTTGGTGATTTGGGCGCACCCCAACGGTTCCAGCAAATACTTGTCGCCCGATCGCGATCTTTTCAAAGCGCTGGTGCTGCCGGCGTTGGCGTCGGGATTCTCGTTCGCCTCGATCGAATTTCGGCATCCGGTGACCAACGAAGCGGAAGTCGATAGTCCGACGAATCCGGGCGTGCCGCATCGCGATATCGCGCGCGCGATCCAATTCATCCGCGCGAACGCCAAAGCATTGGGTATCGACAAGCGCAACGTGTTTCTCGTCGGCGGTTCTCGCGGTACGCTGACGCTGTGGACCGCGCTGCAGGACGATATGGCGATTCCCGACAGCTCCGATCCGGTCGCGCGGCAATCCACGCGAGTCAATGCGGTCTTCGGCGTGAACGCGCAAACCACGTACGACGGCGTGGAGTTCGCCGATCGGTTTCTGGTGCCCGCGGATCGCCCGGTGGCGAAAGCGGCGTGGCGATTGGAGCATCCGAAGTATGCGCAGTTCGGCAGCGCCATTCTCAGCGTGAACGCGGGGGCGAAACCCGACCCACCGGTGATGTTGCGTTACGATCATCCGTTCGTGCGTCGTCTGATCACGCTGCAAGAATTGGAAGGCATGGTCGAGGTGCATTACCCCGATTTCGGGCTCGCGCTCTGCGCCGCGTATCTCGAGGCCTTCGGCACATCGTCGCGTTGCAGCGCCGATGCCGATCCGCGGTATACCTATGCCGCAGGCGCTTACGCCGGATACATCGCGTTCTTCAAGGCCTATCTGTACCGGCCGCAGCCGCCGTCGCTGCCTGCGCAGCGGGTCGCGTCGCCGATCGCGACGAAGCCTTCGAATGCGCGACGCGGGCGCGCGGCCGTCGGTAACGATAGCCGTAGCCGGCGCTGACGCTTCAAGAAGCGGACGCAAGCGAACTCGACGCGCCGGACTCTCACTCGCTACTCGCCATCGCCGCGGTGCGTTCGCGGCGATGGCGTGCGCGGTCGTACGCGGGTCAGGCCAACAGGGACCGCAGCATCCACGCGTTTTTCTCGTGGATGTTGAGCCGCTGCGTCAGCAGATCGACGGTCGGGTCGTCGCCGGCGTCGTCGGCGGTCTTCAGCACTTTGCGCGCGGTCCGGCACACCGCTTCGTTGCCCGTGACCAACTGGCGCACCATTTCGCGCCAGTCGGCGGTGTCGGTCAGGCCCGGTTCTTCGGGAATCGACGTGAGTTGGATGAGTTCGGCATAGGCGCCCGGCGCGTTGAAGCCCAACGCCCGGATGCGCTCGGCGGTGCCGTCCAGCGCCGTCCACTGTTCGGTGTACTGGCCTTCGAACATCACGTGCAGGGTGTTGAACATCGGCCCGGTGACGTTCCAGTGGAAATTGTGGGTTTTCAGGTACAGCGTGAAGCTGTCGGCGAGGAAGCGGGACAGCCCCTCGGCGATTTTTTTGCGGTCGCTCGTCGAGATGCCGATGTCGATCTGCGGTGCGCCGCTGGAGGGCGCGTCTTTCTTGTTCGGTTTCTCGGTTTTCGCGGACTTGGCCATGACTCGTCTCCGGTCGGGGGATGCGTCAGACTATCGTCCGCCATTCCGCATTAGAAATCCGTTGTTCCGATCGCCGCAATCGACTGCGGCTATGCACCGATGAGCCAAGACACGCCTTCCCGCACCCGCGAGACCCTCCAGCGCGAACTGCAGCGCGCACGCCACAGCGTCGATGGCGCGTTGGCGCGCGACCGCGGGCGCTTGCTGACGTTGTGGTCGCGCTGGAACGCCAAGCCCGCCGATGCCGCCGCACGTGCTGCGTTCGACGCGGCGCTGGCGGTTTCGACGACGGCGCGCGAAGCGCGACAGGCCGCGCTGCCGGCGCCCGGCGAGATCGATCCCGCGCTGCCCATCGCCGCCGAGGCCGAACGCATCGCCGCGCTGATTCGCGATCATCCGGTGGTGGTGATCGCGGGCGAGACCGGCTCGGGCAAGACCACGCAATTGCCGAAGTTGTGTCTCGCCGCCGGGCGCGGCGCGGCCGGCATGATCGGCTGCACCCAGCCGCGCCGGATCGCCGCGCGCGCGGTGGCGCGGCGCGTCGCCGATGAGCTGAAGACGCCGCTGGGCGGCGCGGTGGGCTATCAGGTGCGCTTCAACGAAACCGTCGGCGAGCGCACCGCGATCAAATTCATGACCGACGGCATTCTGCTGGCGGAAATCCAATCCGATCGCTGGCTCTCGGCCTACGACACGATCATCGTCGACGAGGCGCACGAACGCAGCCTCAACATCGATTTTCTGCTCGGCTATCTTAAACGATTGCTGGTGAAGCGTCGCGATCTGAAGGTGATCGTCACCTCCGCGACCATCGACACCGAACGCTTCTCGCGGCATTTCGACAACGCGTCGGTGGTGAGCGTGGAAGGGCGCGGCTATCCGGTCGAAGTGCGCTATCGCCCGCTGGACGGCGACGAACGCGATGAGGACGAAGTCGTCGCGACGCGCGACGGCGGCGCGCGCGAAGCGGGACGTTCCGTGCTCGACGGCATCGTTTCTGCCTGCGACGAGATCGCGCGCGATGGGCGCGGCGGCGATACCCTGATTTTTCTGCCGGGCGAGCGCGAGATTCGCGACGCGCATCAGACGCTGGAACGCCGCAAATACCGGCATACCGAAGTGCTGCCGCTGTACGCGCGCTTGTCGGCGCGCGATCAGGACCGCGTATTCAACCCCGGTACGCAGCGGCGCATCGTATTGGCGACCAATGTCGCCGAAACCTCGCTGACGGTGCCGCGCATCCATTACGTGGTCGATCCAGGCTTCGCGCGGGTGAAACGCTACAGCCCGCGGCAGAAACTCGACCGCCTGCATATCGAGGCCATCGCGCAGGCGAGCGCCGATCAGCGCAAAGGCCGCTGCGGGCGCATCGCGCCGGGCGTGTGCTATCGCTTGTATTCCGAAGCCGATTTTCTCGCTCGCGACGCCTACACCGATCCGGAAATCCGCCGCGCCGCGCTGGCGGGCGTGATTCTGCGGATGTTGTCGCTGGGGCTGGGTGCGATCGAAG
>JAGNNB010000299.1 GCA_017990865.1 Lysobacteraceae bacterium | reverse complement strand
AAGCCGCGGTGGACGCCGACGACATGGACGCGATCCTGGACCTCGCCGGATTGATCGAAGAAAGCGAGCGGCCCGGGGTCAACGGCAAACCCGAGGACGCTTTCGATCTGTACTCCAAGATATCGAAGACGTCATACGGCGCGCGCGCGCGGCGCGGCATGGCGCGTATGGCGGTTCGTGGCGTCGGCACCGCGCGCGATCCGGTCAAGGCCATGGCGTGGCTGAGGTTCGACGCTGAGGACGGCGACACCTCCTCGCAGACCCTCCTCGGGGCAGGTTTATTGGGGGGCGAATTCGGCAGCGTGGACATCCCCAACGGCACACGATGGTTGAAACAAGCGATCGCCGCGGGCGACAACGATGCCAAATCGATGTACGGCTCATGGTTGATCAAGTACGGCCCCGACCGCGCATCCCGCAGCGAGGGTCGCAAGCTGCTGACGGACGTCGAAGCGGTGGACGACGAATTCGCGCGCAACAATCTCGCGTGGGCGTTATGCGTGTCGCCATACGACGACGTGCGCGAACCCAAAGCCGGCCTCGAATTCGCTAAACGCATGGAAGCGCAGACCTTCGCGCTCGATTTCGCAGCGCTCGATACCGTGGCCGCCTGCTATGCCGCCAATCGCGATTTCGCGCGCGCGGTCGATTTGCAGAAAAAAGCCATCGCCTTGCTGCCCAAGCAGGACGATGGCAAGCCGCAGAGCAATACCGGCGCCTACACCGGCGTCTTCCGCCGGTCGGACATGTACGGCGCAGGGCAGGCGTACATCGAAGCGAACCCGGCCGAAAACAAGGAATAGCCGTCGCGATGCGGGTCCGATAGCGCGTCGCGCGGCCGCTGTCTACGTTTACAGCGTGTTTCTCGACGGCAGTGCGCGGTCGATGTGGTAGCGTTGGGCGATCAGGACAGGACCCACGACGCACATGACCGACCAACGCCGCCGCACCAAAATTCTCGCCACCCTCGGTCCCGCCACCGACGCGCCCGGGGTGCTCGATGCGCTGTTGCGTGCGGGCGTGGACGTGGTACGGCTGAATTTCTCGCACGGCGACCCGTCGGGACAACTGGCGCGGGCCGAAGCGGTGCGCGCCGCGGCCGAGCGCGTCGGCACCGAGGTCGGCATCCTGGTCGATCTGCCCGGGCCGAAGATCCGCATCGAGAAATTCGCCAACGATAAAGTGAAGCTGAAAACCGGCGCGCGTTTCGATTTGATCGCGAGCGAGCACGCGCCGCTCGGCGACGAAACCCAAGTCGGCGTGAGTTATCTCGGCCTGCCCGGCGATGTCGTGCCCGGCGATACGCTGCTGCTCGACGACGGCGTCGTGCAGTTGCAGGTGACGGCGGTGGAGGGCGAACGCATCGTCACCACCGTACTCAACGACAGCGAATTGTCCAATCGCAAAGGCCTCAACAAACTCGGCGGCGGCCTGTCGCTCGGCGCGCTGACCGAGCGCGACCGCGAATTGATCACGATCGCCGCGCAGCTCGGCGCCGATTTCATCGCCGTCAGTTTCTGCCGCAACGCCGCCGACATGAACGAAGCGCGTCGCGTCGCCCGCGCCGCCGGCAGCGATGCGTGGTTGGTCGCGAAAGTTGAACGCGCCGAAGCCATCGAGAACCTGGTCGAGATCGTCGACGCCAGCGATGTGGTGATGGTCGCGCGCGGCGATCTGGGCGTGGAAATCGGCGACGCCGAATTGCCGGGCCTGCAAAAGAAAATCATCCGCACCTCGCTGGAACGCAACAAGATCGTCATCACCGCGACGCAGATGCTGCAGTCGATGGTGTCCAGCCCAATCCCCACCCGCGCCGAAGTGCTGGACGTGGCGAACGCCGTGATCGACGGCACCGATGCGGTGATGCTGTCGCAGGAAAGCGCCGCGGGCGCGTATCCGGTGAAAGCGGTCGAAGCGATGGTGCGCATCTGC
The DNA here is from genome assembly GCA_017990865.1 of Lysobacteraceae bacterium. Lineage (GTDB taxonomy): Bacteria > Pseudomonadota > Gammaproteobacteria > Xanthomonadales > Xanthomonadaceae > Lysobacter_I. The sequence continues at coordinate 2,710 of JAGNNB010000299.1, read as the reverse complement.
CTCGGCGCCGAACGCCAGTTCGAACACGACACCGACTTCGAAGATGCGCCGCGCAATCTGGAACGCGCCGACCAAGCCATCGCGATGGCCTCGATGTTCCTCACCGAACACATCGGCGTCGGCGCGATCGTCGCCATGACCGAATCCGGCGGCACCGCACGCTTTTTGTCGCGCTTCCGTGGTCGCGCCCCGATCTTCGCCTTCGCCCGCCACGGCGGCTCGCGCCGCCGCATGGCGATGATGCGCGACGTTTTCCCGATGGATTACGACAGCCGCGGCGAAACCCCGCGCCAAGCCGCCCGCGGCAGCATCCGCAAACTCGTCGAAGCCAACCTGCTCAAAGCCGGCGACCGCGTCGTCTTCACCAGCGGCGAACACATGGAAACCCACGGCGCCACGAACACCCTGCGCCTGCTGCAAGTCGGCGACGACGGCACCGCCGAAGGCCTCGGCGAGTTGTGATGTTGTGTAGGGCGGGCCCTGGCCCGCCGTTTTTTTGCGTGTTGGTGTCTTTCCGCCCATCTACGTATCGGCGCTAGGCTAACTTTCAAAAAAGGCGTAGCCGATAGCGGCGCATCATTCGATAGCGAATGCTTATCACTGCGTTGCCGCATGATGCCGGATAAGCATGTGATTCCGTACTATCCGGCATGCAGACCGGATATTGCCATCGGTGCTTCGAGGGGGCGTGACTTGGCGGAGAGAATAAATTTCTGATTCTCTTAATAAAAAATACGATTGACGTAAATTGTGGCCCGGGGGGAGAATCTTAATATGCACAATTTTTGGTCTAGTCGTAGTTAGACCTACGCACACACTAGATGGGGGGATTTGATGTTCAACAAAGCCATCGCTTTAGCCTTGCTAGCCATCGGAACAGCGTTGACTGGATGCGAAAGGCAGCAAGCTGATCAAGGTATCACCAGCATAAATGGTCAATCTCTTCAATGCCACAAGGACACCGACTGTAAAGGTGATCGCATCTGTGAGAGTGGGATCTGCGTAAATCCAGTCTCGACCAGTCCGGACATCTCTCCACAAGATAATTCAATGGCCGCTTCAAGTGCGCCATCTGAGCCATCGCCAGCCGCAATCCCGAAATTTAAGGATTATCCGGCCGGCGCTTTGTATACCGGACCAACTGCGACTCTCGCAGATACTAAGGATGACTTCAGGACCCGGAATTCTAATGCTCTCTCCGAGAATAAAATTGTATTTGCTTCTGAATATGTGATCTCCACCATCGGATGCGGCACTGGTTGTGTATTTCAGAGCTTTCTGAGCAAGCGGACGGGAGAGCAACTGGAGGACAGCTTTGGTGGAGAGGGCGGCGAAAAAATTAAAGAAGTTAGAGTGAATAGCAAACTTGTCGTGACAGCTGGACCCAACCACGAAAATGAGAATGACCCGAACTTTTATGCGTACTTCTATGTCCTCGAGAACGAACGCCTCAGGCGGATAGCCAAAGTCCAAACTACTCTGCCGGAATGTCAGGGAACCGACTATTGCACAGTCGATACTGTTTTCTTTGACTGAGCGGAGGTCTAACAATTCATTCAAGCCGATGTCGCTTCGCGGTGCGGCTTAATTCAGGTGTTAGGGGGAAAATCGAGATGGCAATGACGACTTGCAAGGAATGCAAAGCACAGATCAGCACTACCGCTGAGTCCTGCCCACAATGCGGCGCAAAGCCAAAGAAAACATCTGGCTGCGCGATTATTGTGGCCGCCTTCCTTGGCCTCTCCGTTCTTTCAGCGATCGTGCGCGGCTGCTCTGGGGATACAACGCCAACAATGGCAACATCCACCGCGACAGGCACTCAACCTGCAACCGCAGAACCGCCCAAGGCTGACCCCGCAGCCGTCCTCGCGGAATCCCAAACGACCGTCGCAGAGATTGAATCTCGTCTCAAGCAGAACTCCGATCATCTAAAAAAATACTATGGAACCCCTGAACAGGTGAAGCAGGCTACTGGTGATCTGATCAAGCTGGCGGTTGTCCAAGGCCTCTACGAGAAATCTGGCAATAGAGAAGAAAAGAAGCTAGGTACTAAAGCTGGCAATCTCATTCCTAGCGTTTCTCAACAGCAGCGCACCATCTACGCCTCTGCAAGTGAAGAGATCTTCGTAAAAAGCGGAATGGACGTTAATGTAAGCGCGACTGGAAAAAAGAAGGAGCAGCTGCGCTTGAAGTATGTGCTCATGTCACAGCCGCTCGTTTACAAGTTTCAGAATGAGCTGAAGCTCCCTGAGCAAGCACGTGCGCTTGGCTTCAAGAAGATTATCTACTCAGATGGCTACAACGAATCTTGGAACGTAGACCTGTGAATTCTCCTTAGCACGGTTTCGTTCAAGCCGAGACCGTTTCACTGCTCCAAGCCGTAAGTTGCATAAGTATGGTACATAAGCCAAAGGCGTCATTCACCTTTTGTAAAAACAGGGGTCGGAGTCGACTTTCCAGATTGAACATAGAAACTACACTCTGACCCCGTTTACATTCCCTACATTCCCTGAAAATCTCTTCGGTTAATGAAGTTCTGACAATTCGTTCAAGCCGACTTCAGATCAGGGCGGCTTAATTATGGCGTTAAGCCTACATGGAGTTGCCTATGACTAGGTTCAAAGAGCCATGCAAGAGCAGAACCACCGGAAAAGAATTGGATTGCTTTGATAGTGAATATGAAGCAATTAGTCGCGCTGAAACGCTTTTC
>JAGNNB010000298.1 GCA_017990865.1 Lysobacteraceae bacterium | reverse complement strand
GGCCTTGCTGCTGCGCCACGGCCTTGATCGCGCGCTTGAGGTAAATCGCGTCGTCGCAGGCGAGCAGGGCGTCGTCGCGATGCTTGAGGTTGATTTCGAATTGCCCGGGCGCGTATTCCGCGACCGCGGTATCGGCTGGGATACCTTGCGCGCTGCAGGCGTTGGCGACGCCGTCGATGAAGCCGCGGAAATCGTTGAGATCTTCGAGGTAATAAACCTGAGTGCTGGTGTTGCGCGCGCCAGTATGGGCGTTGACCGGCGGCTGCGGCCGGCCATGCGCGTCGGGCAGCGGGTCGAACAGATAAAACTCGAGTTCCACCGCGACCACCGGCTTGAGTCCGCGTTCGGCGTAGCGCGCCAGCACGCGTTTGAGCACTTCGCGGGGATTGGCGGCGAACATCCCGCCTTCCGCGTCTTCCATGGTCAACAGACATTGCGCCATCGGCCGCGGCGCCCACGGCACCGGTCGCAGCGTGCCCGGCACCGGGCGGCAAATGCGATCCTCGTCGCCGATGTCGTAGCCCAGGCCGGTTTCTTCCACCGTATTGCCGGTAATGTCGGTGGCGATCAGCGACATCGGCAGACACACGCCGTCTTCGTAGACCTTTTCCAGCGCGCTGCGGGCGATGCGTTTGCCGCGCAGCAGGCCGTTCATATCGGGCAGGATCAGGTCCACCGACTGGCAGTCGGGGAAGTCCTGCAGGGTGCGCGCATCTTCGGGCGACAGGCTGGACGGCATCGTGAGATTGCGGGTCATGAAAGGCTCGTCAGTGTGACAGTTGCGCGGCCGGACATGAACTGCGGCCGCTGATCGTCAAATATGTTCAACGCCATCATGCCCGGTTTTCGGCGGTTTTGCGCGCGATTTCCATCGTGCAGCGCATTATTTCCGTCGTATCGACCTCCAAAACGGCGGCGCGTGTTGCAGAAATCGAACATGCCGGGTAACGTGGCCCGAACGCGCTTGCGCCTTCGTCCGACCGTGTTGCCATGACCGGATTGCCCCGGGTCGGCTTGCCCACCGACCGCAAACTGATCGGCCCGCACCCGTTTTTGGCGGTGGGCGAGAAGTACGTGCGGGCGGTGGTCGAAGGCGCCGAATGCCTGCCGCTGCTGATCCCTGGCCTGCAACCGCCGCTGCCGCTGGCCGATGTACTGGACGGCGTGGACGGCCTGCTGCTCACCGGCGCTTACAGCAATATCGAACCGCATCATTACACCGACGAGCCCAGCTACCCCGGGAATCTGCACGACCCGGCGCGCGACGCGACCACGTTGGGCTTGATCCCGTTGGCGATCGAACGCGATCTGCCGATCCTGGCGATCTGCCGCGGGTTTCAGGAAGTGAACGTCGCGCTCGGCGGCACGTTGCACCAGAAAGTCCACGAAGTCGGCGAGTACGACGACCATCGCGAAAATCCCGACGACGATCTCGACATCCAGTACGCCCCGAGCCACGCCATCGACCTGCACCCGGGCGGCTTGCTCGCGGAGATCGCGGGCGGCGCGCGGGCGGAGGTCAATTCGCTGCACGGGCAGGGCATCGCTCGGCTCGGCGAAGGCTTGGCGATCGAAGCCACCGCGCCGGACGGGTTGATCGAAGCCTATCGACGCCCCGACAGCGATTTTCTGCTTGCGGTGCAATGGCATCCGGAATGGCGGGTGCGCGAGAATCGCTTTTATCTCGGTATTTTTCGCGCGTTCGGCGATGCCTGCCGACGTCGCGCCCAGCGGAGGTCGAGGTGATCGGCGCAACGCGACGCGACGAAGCGACGAACGACAGCGCGAACGACAGCGCGAAAGAAAGCGCTAGGATGATCGTATGAGCCCACGCAATCACGAAGGCAAGCACCGCGACAAGCGGCGCGACAAAGAGCCCAGTCAAGCAAGCGCCAAGCGCGGCAAAAAAGTCGCTTCGAAGCAAGATGCGGCGCACGGGCACGCCGATCGCGGCACCCAGCCCGGCGAACACGCCTTGCTGCGTTGGCTGAAAGAACGTCACATCACCGAGGTGGAATGCCTGGTGCCCGACATCACCGGCAACGCTCGCGGCAAGATCATCCCCGCCGACAAGTTTTCGCACGATTACGGTACGCGACTGCCCGAGGGCATCTTCGCCACCACCGTCACCGGCGAATACCCCGACGATTACTACGATCTGACCACGCCGTCCGACGCCGACATGCTGCTGCGGCCCGACCCGGACACCGTTCGTCTGGTGCCGTGGGCGACCGACCCCACGGCGCAGATCATCCACGACTGTTACACCAAGACCGGCGAACGTCACGAATTGGCGCCGCGCAACGTGCTCAAGCGCGTGCTCGACGCTTACGAGGCCGAAGGTCTGCGCCCGGTGGTGGCGCCGGAGGTGGAATTCTTCCTGGTGCAGAAGAACACCGACCCGGATTTCCCGCTGCAACCGCCGGCGGGACGTTCGGGCCGGCCGGAAACCGCGCGCCAGTCGTATTCGATCGATGCGGTGAACGAGTTCGACCCGATCCTCGACTTGATGTACGACTACAGCGATGCGATGGAACTGGACGTGGAAACGCTGATCCACGAATCCGGCGCGGCGCAGTTGGAAGTCAATTTCACCCACGCCGACGCGATGTCGCGCGCCGATCAGGTCTTCCTGTTCAAGCGCACCATGCGCGAAGCCGCGCTGCGCCATGGCGTGTACGCCACCTTCCTCGCCAAACCGATGGAGAACGAGCCCGGCAGCGCGCTGCACATCCATCAGAGTTTGGTGGACGCGAAAGGCCGCAACGTGTTCGCCGGCAAATCCGCCGGCCGCCACAGCAAGTTGTTCGAGCATTATCTCGGCGGCCTGCAGAGGTACGTGCCGATGGCGATGGCGTTCTTCGCGCCGAACGTCAATTCCTATCGCCGGTTGGCGCTCGGGCAAGTCGCGCCGATCAACGTGCAGTGGGGCTACGACAACCGCACCTGCGGTCTGCGCGTGCCGATGGACACGCCGGAGAACACGCGCGTCGAGAGCCGCTTCGCCGGGTCGGACGCCAACCCGTATCTGGCGATGGCCGCGACCCTGGCCTGCGGCTTGTTCGGCATTCGCGAAAAACTCGACCCGACCTCGCCGCTTTCGACCAGCGCGCAGGATGTCGGTTTCGAATTGCCGCGATCGCTCGGCCAAGCCCTCGACGCGCTGGAAACCTGCACGCCGCTGCACGATCTGTTGGGTTCGCGCTTCGTGCGCGCCTACATTTCGGTCAAGCGCAAAGAGTACGAGACGTTTTTCCGCGTGATCAGCTCGTGGGAGCGCGAATTCCTGCTGCTCAACGTCTGACCATCCGTTTTCGCAGGAGCGGCTTCAGCCGCGACCGCCGCTTTCTCGAATTCGCGGCTGAAGCCGCTCCTGCACATCCATCCGGAGCCTTCATGGATCAACACGACATCGCCGATATCCGCCAGTTGCAGGCGCTCGACGCCGCGCATCATCTGCATCCGTTCAACGACAACGCCGCGTTGGCGAAGAAAGGCACGCGCATCCTGGTGAAAGGCGAGGGCGCCTACGTCTGGGACGCCCACGGCAACCAGTTGCTCGATGCTTTCGCCGGTCTGTGGTGCGTCAACGTCGGCTACGGTCGCAAAGAACTGGGCGAAGCCGCGTCGAAACAGATGACGCAGTTGGCGTACTACAACAGTTTTTTCCAATGCACGGTCGAACCGACGATCCAGCTCGCCGCGAAACTCGCGGAGTTGACGCCGGCCGATTTGAACCACGCGTTCTTCACCAATTCCGGCTCCGAGGCCAACGACACCATCCTTCGCCTCGTCCGCCATTTCTGGGCGGTGCAGGACAAGCCGCAGAAGAACATCTTCATCGGCCGTCGCAACGGCTATCACGGGACGACGATGGCCGGCGCCAGCCTGGGCGGCATGGCCGGGATGCACAAGCAGGGCGGCCTGCCGATCCCCGACATCCACCACATCGAACCGCCGTTCTGGTTCGCCGACGGCGGCGACCTCTCGCCCGACGACTACGGTCTGGTCGCCGCGCGGCGGTTGGAGGAGAAGATTCTCGAACTCGGGCCGGATCGTGTGGCCGCGTTCATCGGCGAGCCGATCATGGGCGCGATCGGCGTCTACATCCCGCCGATGACCTATTGGCCGGAAATCGAGCGCATTTGCCGCAAGTACGACGTGCTGTTGGTGGCCGACGAGGTGATTTGCGGCTTCGGCCGTACCGGCGAATGGTTCGGCGCGCAGTATTTCGGCTTCACGCCCGACGTGATGACGCTGGCCAAGGGCATCACCTCCGGCTACATCCCGCTCGGCGCGGCGATGTTCAACGACCGCATCGCCAAGGTATTGAAAGAGCAGGGCGGCGAGCTCGCGCACGGTTGCACCTACTCCGGCCATCCGGTCTGCACGGCGGTGGCGCTGGAGAACATCCGCATTCTGGAAGAGGAACGGATCGTCGAGCGCGCCCGCGACGACATCGCCCCGTATCTCGCCCAGCGCTGGGCCGAGCTGGGCGAGCACCCCTTGGTCGGCGAGGCCCGGATCGCCGGCATGGTCGGCGCGCTGGAACTGGTGCCGCGCAAAGGCGAACGCGCCTTCTTCGAGGAGCGCGGCAACGTCGGCATGCTCTGCCGCGACAACGCCCTCAAGAACGGCCTCATCCTGCGGGCGACTTATGATTCAATGC
>JAGNNB010000297.1 GCA_017990865.1 Lysobacteraceae bacterium | reverse complement strand
TTGCCGATATGTCCGGCGAATTGCTGGGGAGGATATAGACCCCATCCGGGCTGCGCAGATCGTTTCTGCAGGTTGTATCGCAATTGTTCCAGTCGCTCAATTTCATGGTGTTCGTATCTGGAACTACCTTATATGTGTGAGTGACCGCGAACGCTGGCGCGGCGCCACAGAGCAGAGAAATTCCCACTGCAGCAGCGACGCTTCCCGCCAGCAGCTTTTTCCCGGGTGTCAACAACATAGAGGCAAGTGAACGATTCATTTCGGTTTCTCCTAAGGCTTTGAGTAAAGTTTGATATCGGTGGTTGAATGCACGAGAGGCTGTGTCAGCGTGGATGGCCGACGGGGCTCCGTTTGTGCTTTCGGAAGTAGCCGTAGAGCTTCCTGCTTACTGCGCTGTGTGAAGTCGCGCAGTGGTCAATGGGTCGCCGGTTGCGGTTGAAACAGGACAGCCGAATGGCTTTGGCACTTTTTTTTGTGCGGTATGTCACATTAAAGCCCGCGAATTGCCCCTCGCCGCGATCGTCTGCGGTCTGCGCGGCGACGAACACAACCGTCCGCAGCCGCTGAACGCCGCCGAGCCGTCGCCCGACGGCTGATCTCGATTTGAAGAAATTCGACCGCCAGACGAAAAGCCCGGCCCGCTTCCCGGTGAGTTTTTATGTCCTTTTCTGTGTCGCGTTCTCGTTAAACGCTTGCATAGCCGCCTGAAGGGAGCGAATCGAGATGATCCAGACAGAAGTGCATGTCGTCGGATTCGGAGTAGGGGGAATCACCCGCGATGTTCGTGTGATCGTGAGCAGCGATGCCGATGGTGTCGGCTTCGCTGAGCTGCGCGATCGGAATGGCGTGCCATTCGACCCTCCCGGTGGGCTGCAGCCGAATTGTTCCCGGCATCTCGTGTTCGAGGTTCGCGGTATTCCTGTCGGGCAATTTCCGGTCTTCGTTTGGGCGGCCGAATGCGCGAACGGCAACCCAGACGGCCAACCCTCTCCCTTCGGGCCTTTCCTGCCGAACGGTGCGCCGGGGGAAAGCGGGCCGCCGGCGCCACCGCCGATGTGCCCGCCACCGGTGGTCGGGGCGCTGCCATCGCCGCAGTGTCAAGCGGCACTCGACGAATTGGCTCGCCTGCGTAACGAGATGCGTGCGGTGTGCTGGCGTATCGGCCTGCGACGTTCCGATTGGGTGGGCAACGCTGCGATGGCGGCGGCGATGGCGTTAAATGCCGCCGGTTTTTATGCGACGCTTGTGTTTGTCTTGGCGCTGCTCGCCACGGGTTCCATCCTGGGGCCTTTTGTGGCGATCATTTGGGGGGTCGCTGGCGTGGTCGCGCTCGCTTTTTTGGCGGCAAGCGTGGCCGCAGCGGCCTATGCCACTTCGGCGGCCAGAGCGCGACGCGAGTTGACGGCTCTGGAAAGCCAATACGAAACGTTGAGCGAAGCATTCCGGCGAATGGCGATGAATGTCCGCTCGACTTGTTGCGCCGGAAGTTATCTCGAGCAGGATGTCGCTTTGCCGACGTGCGGGTAAAAAACCTTTGGCTTGTAAGGCTGGTTTTGCCCTCGCATAAAGCGCATGTATTGTGCCTATGCGAAGCGTCGTGCGCCTTTTCGAGGTATCCGTCATCGGTGGCGAAAATCGGCGCATGACGCCTTCGGTTTCGAGCGCGAGAGGCGTCAGGTATCGCCGATCGGGAGATCCGCGATTCGTCGTTGTCTTATACTCACGGGTATGACAACGCATGCATCGCATTTCGTATTGCTGGCGGCAGTCGCCGTACTCCCGTGCATTGCGGCCGCCGCGCCGGCCTGCGTGGTACCCGATGCGAAGAATATTGTCGTCGCCACGAGCCCGAGCGATCTGACGGACGGGCATTCCGCGGAGTGGTTGTTGGAGCGCGTGGACGGCACAAGACGGGTGTTGCTCAAGCCCTGCTCGGGGCGTCACGCGAACAAGTGTTATTTCGCGACCGATGTCGAGCCCGGGCGCTATTATTTCAAAGAACTCGTACCCGGCGCTTACAACCGACTGCAGTATTTGGTGTCGACTCCGGACACTTGGTTCGAGATCGGCGGCCAAGGCGTCGACTACATCGGCGATTGGATCATCGATCGCTCGAATCGTCGCACCAACGTGAAGCTGCAAGTCGGCTACGATCTCAAGAATCTCGATGCGATCGTCGCGCTTTGCCGCCTCGAAGAGCGCAAATTATTTCTTGGGCGCACGCAAAGCCCATCATTGGAAATCGTCGATTCCGCCAAGCCGAAGAAGTAAGACCGGCGGGTATATGGGGGGCTGGGGCCAGAGTGGGCTATCGCGCCCACAGGACTGTAGCTTCGTAGGGTGGGGTGAGCGCAGCGAACCCCACCATGCCGAAGCCATGGCCTTTGGCGATCCGCGCGCATGTCGAAGATGCCTGTCGATCTTCGCCCGGCAATTTCGTCGCGTGATTGTCCGATGGTGAGGTTCGCTGCGCTTACCGCCACCCTACGCGCGGCGCGGGTTGGATTCGTCAACGGAGCCGGTGCGCCTATCAACGGATCGCGATTTTCATGACGCGATGCTCGCGTAACGCTTTATCCTTCAGCGAGAAAAGGACGAGGCATCGGATCAATTCGCCGCCGCATGCGCCCGGTGCAACCGCAACAACTCCGGATCGACGTGCATTTCCACATCGCAGCTTTGCCTCAGCATGGCCAGATGTCGCGCCTCCATCTGCACCAGGCCGATGATCTGCGGATCGTTGTCGTCCAGCCGGAACGGACGACTGAGATAACGCACATCCAAGCCGCGGCGACGGTAGACGCTCGTCCAGATCGCGTCGGACATGATCCCGATCATCGCGTCGAAGCCGATTCGAACCGCCATCTCGACGTTCGACAACACCAGCGCATCCCGGATTCGTCGTCGCATGGGCTGCGGCAAACCCGGCGCGATGGCGATGCGCGAACCTTCGTAGATCCGGTTGCTGACCGGCAGCGGTTCGAGCAGTTCCACGCCCTGCCAGATTCCCCGCTCGACCGAATCGCGCACCATGTACTGCGCGTCCGCAGGCAGCAACCGAAAGCAGCCTTGAATCTGATCGTCCGTGGGGTCCACATAGGCGGTATAAATCGTTTTCGGCAGATCATAGGCGTCGTATTCGAACGCATCATCCACCGCTGCCGTTCGGGCCGGGAAGCTGTACACCGGATAGCCGCTGTCCCAATAGCCGAGCAACTGATTGAAAATGCGCTGTCGAAAGGCGAAATAGCGCGGATAAAGCGGTGACGCGGTGTGGGCGGCGAATGTGTGCAGCATGCGGGTCCGTCCTGGTCGTGGTTGGCGGCAGGGGAGCGTCACCTTTGCGGTGGGTTCGCCCGGCGGGCTTCATGCCCGCCATTATTTAAACCCGAAAACGGGTTGAGAAAACAGGGAGCAAAGTGGATTCTCTCGGCGGAATGGACGCGTTCGTTTTTGATAGGTGTGCCCTATTGTCGTTCCACTGTCGCATCAAGCTCGGCGCGTCAGGATCGAGGTGGGTGGGCCTGGGGCGCACGCTACGCCCGACTGGACGCACCCGCTATGCGAAGCGCGCGCATCGGCGAATCGTCGCATGCGTTCTTCGAGGTATGCGCCAACGATGGTCGGTCGGGTAGACTGATCAGCGTCCCCAGAACGTCTCATTGCCTTTTCTCTCGACTGCGGAAGCCGCATGCTGCAACGCCTTTTTCTGCTCGCATTCCTGATCGGCGGTCTCGCCTTGATCGTCGATTATTTCGCGCCGCCGCGGCGGCAGATGTCGGCGATCGAATCGCGATCCAGTTGGGTGGATATGGAAGGCGAAGGCGTGTATCGGCTCACGCTTTCGAGCGGCGACCTGAGTCAGTGCGATGTCGATTCGGACGCCTACGACGCGCTGAAAGTGGGCGATCGGGTCGAGATCAGCGCAAGCCACCTCTTCGACAGTTGTACGCGCGTCGTCCGGGGCGAAGAGGTCGTCTACTCGACGTGGGCGCAGCCGCTGGTGGCGCTGGTGTTCGGCGTGTTTTTATTCGCTCTGGGATCGATGGCGATATTGGGAGCTGTCTTCAAGCGGAAATCCAGGCATTGAATCCAAACCGTCAGCAAACAGACCGGGGAGTTCGTAAGCCGCAAAGAGCCAATTTCACAGGCTGAAACCTGCCGGATCGAAGCGATATTTCGCGAGATCGAATTGAGGCGCGAGGCGCGGGGGGCTGCGCGATTTTGTGCGAATTCTGGATGGCGGGTTGGCGCCCGCCCTACGAAGTCAAAAGCGGGTTGATCATTCCGCGGTTTCCGCAGAGCCCGGCGTTTGGCGCGAGGTCTCAGGGCGAGGACGCGATCTGCACGCGTCCGTTGTTGATGGCGCGGGCGAGCGCGGCGGAGAGTTGGACGCGTTCGTCGCCGGTGTATTGCGCGAGCTGCGATTGAAGCTCGAACAACTGCGCTTGCGTCATCGGCCCGCGCGGTAGCAGTGCGGCGATCTTGCGGTCGGCGGCCGTCGCTTCGGGGCTACCCAGCACAACGCTCGGCTGCGATGGTGCGGGCGTTGGAGTCTTGTCGTTTTCCAGCGATGCCAAGCGTGCGTCAATGCGGGCCAATCGTTCCGCCATATCGGCTTGAGCAAGGTTTCGATCGGGTTGTCGATCGGGCCGTTGGTCCCGCCGTTGATCAGGCTCTCGATCGA
>JAGNNB010000015.1 GCA_017990865.1 Lysobacteraceae bacterium | reverse complement strand
GACACAACTCACGCGCACCGAGGCGCAGGACGCGCGACCGCAGTGGAGCCGCGACGGCGGCCTGGTGTGGCGCGCGGGCAACGACTGGTTCCGTTGGACCGCTGCGGGCGGCACGACGCAGGCGACGAACGTGCAAGCGGCGGACGATCCGGCGAAACCGCCGAAAGCCGACGATCTGCGCGATCGCCAATCGCGCTTCATCCAAACGCTGAAAAACGACCGCGCCCGTCGCGATGCCGCGCGCGAACAGGAACGCGCTTGGCGCGCGACCGATCCGACCCGCGCGCCGATGCCGGTGTATCTGGGCAAGAACGTGGAGATCGCCGACAGCGCGCTCTCGCCCGACGGCCGTTGGGCGCTGGTCGTGGCCACCGAAAAGGACGCCGACGGCGGCACCGCCGGAAAAATGCCGAAATACGTGACCGAATCCGGTTACGAAGAGGTCGAAGAGGTGCGCACCCGCGTGGGCCGTAACGCGCCGCTGCCGCATCGGTTGTGGCTGGTGGACATCGCCGCGGCCAAGGCGACCGAGCTGAAATTCGACGCGCTGCCGGGCATCGCCGTCGATCCCCTGGCGGATCTGCGCAAACGCGCGAAACAGAAACCGCTGGAAGGCGCGCGCGCGGTGCGCATCGAAACCGACGGCGACGGCAGCGGCCCCGCCATCCATTGGAGCGACGACGGCGCCAATGTCGCGGTGCTGGTGCGTGCGGTCGACAACAAGGATCGTTGGATCGCGACCGTCGATACCGGAGCGGCGACGCTGCGTTCGCGCCATCGCCTGACCGACGCGGCATGGATCAACTGGAACTTCAACGAATTCGGCTGGCTGCCCGATGGCAAGACGCTGTGGTTCGTCTCGGAAGAAAGCGGGTTCGCGCATCTGTACACGACCGATGCCGTCGCCGGCGCGGCGCGCGCGCTGACCTCGGGGCGTTGGGAGGCGTCCGCGCCGCAGCTTTCCGCCGACGGCAAGCGTCTGCTGTTCCTGTGCAATCGCGCGTGGCCGGGCGATTACGAAGCCTGCGACGTGCCGACGACGGGCGGCGCGGTGCGCGAACTGACCGCGCTCGACGGCGTGGAGGATTTCGTGCTCTCGCCCGACGGCAATCGCTTGGCAGTGCGTCATTCCGACAGCTATCTGCCGCCGCAGTTGGCGACGGTCGATGCCGACGGTGGCGAGGCGCGCACGCTCACCGATACGCGCAGCGCGGCGTTCAAGGCGATCGACTGGATCGAACCGCAGTACGTGAAGGTGCCGTCGAAACACGATGCGGGCACGATCTGGGGCAAATACTACGCGCCGAAGACGCTGGAAGCCGGTAAACGCTATCCGATCGTCTTGTTCGTCCACGGCGCCGGTTATCTGCAGAACGTCTACGACAAATACCCGAATTATTTCCGCGAGCAGATGTTCCACAACATGCTGGTCCAGCAGGGTTACATCGTGCTGGATCTGGATTACCGCGCGTCCGAGGGCTACGGCCGCGACTGGCGCACCGCGATTTATCGGCAGATGGGCGAGCCGGAATTGCAGGATTATCTCGACGGCATCGATTGGCTGGTCGACACCCGGCAGGGCGATCGCGAGCGCGTCGGCATCTACGGCGGCAGCTACGGCGGATTCATGACCTTCATGGCGCTGTTCAAGAAGCCGGGTGTCTTCAAGGCCGGCGCTGCGCTGCGCCCGGTCAGCGACTGGTCGCAATACAACCACGAATACACCAGCAATATCCTCAACACGCCCGACATCGATCCCGAGGCCTACGCGCGCTCCTCGCCGCTGGAGTACGCCGACAAGTTGCAGGACCACCTGCTGATCGCGCACGGCATGATCGACGACAACGTGTTCTACAAGGATTCGGTGATGCTGGCGCAGCGGTTGATCGAACTGCGCAAGGACAAGTGGGAGCTGGCGAGCTATCCGATGGAGCGCCACACCTACGCGCACCCGGAAGCGTGGTACGACCAATACCGGCGCATCCACGAACTGTTCGAGCAGACCTTGAAGTGATCGCCCTTGAAGTGACCGCCCTTGAAATGATCGAGGCGGGCGCGGCCGATACCGACGCCCGCCCGGCGCGAACGCGACGACGGTGCGTCGTTTAGCGCAAAGCTAACGAAAAGATCGCGAAAAATTAGGATTGTCATCATCCTGACATAAGGTTGGGGGCGCACGATGGCCGGATGCTCCCTCACTTCAAGATCGCTCGGCCGACGCTGAGCGCCAACCGATTGTTATCCATCGTCGCGCTGTATCTGGTGCTTTTCGCCAACGCGCGCTTCTGGTCGATCGCGCTCGACGCCAGCGCCGGTCAAGGCTGGCGCGCGATCGGCGTGACCGCCGCCATTGCCGCGGCCCTGTTCTCGCTCACGCTGCTGATGCTGCTGCCCATGGGCATGCGTTGGGTGCTCAAGCCGGGATTGGTGCTGGTGTTGTTGCTCTCGGCCGGCGCGGCGCATTTCATCGGCGACTTCGGTGCCGTCATCGACCGGCATGCGCTGGCCAGCGTCTACGAGACCGACGCGCGCGAAGCCGGCGAATGGCTCTCGCTGCGGATGCTCGGCACGCTGTGCTTGCTCGGCATGTTGCCGGCGCTCGCGGTGTGCTGGGTGAAAGTGGAGTGGCAGAGTTTTTTGCGCGAAACGTTTTCGCGCGCGAAACTGGCGGCGGGCGTATTGCTGCTGCTGGGCATCGCGGCGCTGACGTTCGGCAAGGATGTCGCCTCGCTGGTGCGCAATCACATGGAATTGCGCCATATCGCCAATCCGTTCGCGCTGCTCGCCGCGCAGTTGTCCTACATGGACCATGCGCGCAACGATAATCGACCGATGGAGCGCATCGGCATCGACGCGAAGCGCGGTACTGCGCTGCCGGCCGGTCGGCGTCCGGTGGTCTTGGTGTTGGCGATCGGCGAATCCGCGCGCGCGGCGAGTTTGGATTTGAATGGGTACGCGCGTGCGACCGGCGTACCTCTGCGCGACATGCCGATCGTCAACTTCAGCCAGGTCAGAAGTTGCGGCACGAATACCGCGACCTCGGTGCCCTGCATGTTCTCCGGCATGGGCCGCAAGGATTACGACGACGGTCGCGTCAAACGCCGCGAGAACCTGCTCGACGTGGTCAAGCGCGGCGGATACGACGTGCTTTGGCTGGACAACAACACCGGCAGCAAAGGCTTGGCCAAGCGCGCGAAGGAATACCACGTCGGCAAAACCGCGTCCGCCAAGCACTGCAACGAGGAAGGCTGTTTCGATGAGGCGCTGCTCGAGCATCTCGACAAGGTGCTGCCGACAATCCAGCGCGACACCGTGATCGTGGTGCATCTGCTCGGCAGCCACGGCCCGGCGTACTACGCGCGTTATCCCGAACGCTTCGCCGCGTTCAAACCCGAATGCCGCACCAACGAATTGCAGCGCTGCAGCGACCAGCAGATCCGCAACACCTACGACAATACGATGCTCTACACCTCGTACGTCCTCGCGGGCATCGCCCGTCGGCTCGGCGAATCCGGCGGATTGCCCGAGTCGGCGTCGATCGCTTGTTTGGCGACGAAACCGGCGGGGCAATGTCCGCCGACGCCCGCGGTCTCGCCATCGGCTGCGGTGCCGGTATCGCCCGCATTCGACGGCGCGATGCTGTACGTGTCCGATCACGGCGAATCGCTCGGCGAACACCGCTTGTATCTGCACGGCGCGCCGTATGCGATCGCGCCGAGCGAACAAACCCATGTGCCGATGATCTTCTGGAGTTCGGAGACGTTCGCCGCGCGACGCAAACTCGATTTGGCGTGCCAGCGCCGTCGCGCGAACGCGGAACTGTCGCACGACCATTTCTTCCACAGCGTGCTCGGCTTGGCCGACGTCGCGACGCGCGAGCGGCGCGCCGAACTCGACGTGTTCGCGCCCTGCATCCGCCGAATCGATTAAGCCGAATCGACTAAGTCGAATCGATCAAGCCGACCGCGCTTCGGCATCGGCCGCCGGTTACTATGACGCGACTCCCCCGACTCGTCACCGCCATGCGCCCGCGCCTCCTTTCGACTCTCGCCGCTCTCGCTCTCGCGGTCGTCGCTCCCGCGACGCAAGCGCAAAGCTTCGCCTGCGGTATGTACACCGACGCCGAAAGCGGCGCCCGTCTCGACGTGAGCGGCGGCGCGCACGCGCGTCTGCTGCGCGAATCCATCGCGCCCAAAGCGCTGCGTTACCGGGTCGACGACCGCAAGGTGACGCTGTACGACGTGGACGACGGTTACGCTGATCGCTACATGCTCAGCGCCGACGGACGCACCTTGTCCGGCGAACCGTCCGCGTTTCGGATGGTGTTCGCGCTGTCGGAAGCGCGCGAATGCCCGATGGTGAAACGCCCGCCGCCCGGCGCGTGCGAATCCGATTTGGAGGCCTGTTTTCTCGCGGTCGAAGACGCCGACGCGCCGACGCTGGAGGCCTACTGCGCGGAAAATCTGCCGTTCGCCTGCGTCGCGTTGATCGAGGGCTTTCAGCGTAAAGCCGAAGGCGAAACGCCCGCTTCGGCGCCGGTCGAAGCGCCCCCCGAGTGCCGCGAAGGCGCGCCGACGTTCTCGGCGTCCGCGTGCGAAGCCTTCCTCGGGCGGATGATCGCCGAGACGCTGGGGTCGTCCACGAAGTCGCTGTACGCGGACGAAGCGCCGCTCGCGAGCGACGATCTCGCGCGGCTGCCGGCTCTGTGCGAACGCGGCGCGTCGGCGAAGTTGTGCGGCACCGTCGCCGAAAAATTGTGGAATGCGACCCGCTATGCCGATGCGCGGACAGCGCTGCAACGCACCTGCGATCTCGGCGACGACGACGCTTGCCGCCGCGTAGCGCCCCTCGCGACGATCACGAACGATGGTTTCGGCACCGTGCCGATGACGGCACTGCCCTGCGGCCGCTACGTGTCCGATACCGGTTTGATGAGCGAATACGTTTTCGGCGATCGCGGCGGCGTCGCCGGCGGTTTCGGCGCCTCGATGCGCGCGCGCTTGGAAAACGGCGACACCCGCATCCGTCACGACAAAGGCGGCGATTTCGTGCTGCGCCGGCTCGTCGACGGTCGTTTGATCGGAATCGACACCTGGAATCGGTTTGCCTTGTATCGCCGCGACGGCGGCGCCGACACCTGCGCGGCGCCGGTGACGTATCGAGAAACGGCGTTGGTCGAAGACTGCCCGCAGCCCGGGCCGAAGACACCCGAAGCCTGCTGCGCCAGCGGCCGTTTGCACGGCTGCAATATCGTCGGGCATCGCCTCGCATTGGAGCAACGCTGGTACGACGCCGCCTCCGAATACCTGAAAGTCTGCGCCGGCGACGTGCGCATCGGTTGCGAAAACCTGGTGCGCGTTTACGCCGAAACCGGCGACGACACCATTCCCGAACGCTTGGCGGCGCTTTGCGATAAAGACCCGCGCAGCGTCGCCTGCGATGTGGCCGAAACCACCAATTGGGCGTCGTACGCAATCTCGAAGGTATTGGAAGATGCCTTGCGCGAGAGCGAAGAAACGCCCGAAGCGCCGACGGAAGACAAAAAGAAGTAGAGCCCGTCTCCAATTCATGGAATATCGTCTTTCAGACGGCACCCCGGCGAACGCCAAAGCCCAGCTTTTGAAAAGCATCGACATCTGAAAAGCATCGGTAAACGCTGGATTCCGGCGTTCGCCGGAACGAGGGTGCGATACGAATCGCTGTCTTGATCGATGTTGAGATCGGTTCTGTATCTTCGCTACAGCGTGCGACGCTTATCGTGACGGCGATGATTTTTGCGGCGCGGGCTGCGTACCCTCGAGCGCCGACACCCCAAGCAAAAACCGCAGCGGAATATCCACCCGCGCTTTCCACGCCGCTTCGTTGTGCTCGGCGCCCTCGAAGCGGCGCGTGACCCAATCGCGGCCTTCGCGATACCCGCGGGCGCGCATCGCGGTATCCATCTTCGCTTGATGGGGCGGATACATCGCGTCCAACGTCGCGGTGCCGTAATCGAAATAGAGTCGATGGTGGCCGGGCGCGGGGAGCGACGACGACAGCCAATCGATCACGCAACCGTCGCAGGCCGGCCAATGCGTCGACACCGCGCCGACCGCACCGAACACCTGCGGATACTTCGCCAGCGCATACATTGAAATCAATCCGCCCATGCTCGACCCCATCACCGACGTATCGTCCCGCCCGGGCAGCGTGCGGTAACGCGCATCGACGAAGGGTTTGAGTTCCTCGACCAGAAAGCGCAGGTATTCGTCGGAGCGGATGTCCTCCGCGCGGCCAATCGGTCGTCCCTCGATACCGCTGCTGATGATTTCGCTCTTGACCGGCGCGCGCGGCATGTACTCGGCGAACCGCAGCGGTGTGTTCCAGACGCCGACCACGATCGCTTCGCGAATTTCGCCGCGTTCGATCAGGCGCGTCATCGCGCCATCGATGTCCCAATCGGCGCCCGTATACCCCAGTGTAGGATCGAACAGATTTTGACCGTCATGCATATACAGCACCGGATATCGGCGCTGCGGGTCGCGGCCGTAACTGGGCGGCAGCCACACATCCACATGCCGCGCGCCGACAAACTGCGACGGCACGTCCTGCCAGCTTTCGGTCGTGCCGGTGGCCTGCAGCGCGGGCGCGCGCAGCGCATACGCCCAGCGCAGGAACGTCGGCAGCATCTTCGACCAACTGCGTTGCCTGTGTTCGCCCTCGCGCAGCACGAACAGCGTCGCGTCGGCGCGCACGAGTCGTGTCGCCGCATCGAGATCGACCGAATGCCCGAGTTGCCGCAGGCCTTTCGCGCGCGGTTCGCTCTCGCCCGCGACTCGCCAACCGTCGATCAGATCGCGCGCATCGTCGACGACATCGATGATGCCGTCGCCGTCGCGATCGTCGGTTTCCTCAGCGTCGCCGACGGCCAAGAACCAACGGCTGCCGGCATGGTATTCGCCGCTCGCGATCATCGTTTGCGCGATCCGCGTGCGCTGCGCGGTCGCGGCATCGCCGCGTTCGGCGGCCAGCCACAACGACGGCGAAAACGCGCCGACGCGGCCGAACACTTCCGGATAGCGCCAACCGAGATTCAGCGCATTCGCGCCGCCCAGCGACCAGCCCAGGATCGTGCGCGCATCCGATCGCGCGCGCGTGCGGTAACGCGCGTCGATCGCGGGCACCAGCACGGTCGCCAACCACTCGGAATACGCATGCGCTTTCGCGCCGACCGGCCCGGCGCGCGTGTCCGCGACCAGGCTGCGCCCGGCGGCGCGATCGGAGAAGCCGTACGCGGCCATGCGGTCGCGCGGCATATCGATCGCGACGGCGATGACCGAGCGAATCTCGCCGGACGCGATCAACGCCTCCAACCACGATTGCAGCGCCACCGCTTCGGCGCCCTGGCCGTCGTTGACGTAGAGCGTTGGATAGCCGAGCGGCGATGCGGCATCGTAGTCGCGCGGCAGAAAGACGCGAACGCGCAGCGGCTCCGTATCGACTTGCGGCACGTCGAAACGCAGCGTGTCGATGCGTAATGTATCGATACGTTTGTCCGCTGCGGTCGATACGTCCGGTGCCGCGTCGCGGCGCTCCGGGCCGGCCGTTTGCGCCGATCGGGCGACCGTCGGCAACGCAAGCAAGCAAATAAGCGCGGCGATCGAAACGCGACAAAAAGACCCAGCCATACGAACCCCCGCGAAATCAGTCGCTCAAGTGGCGGCGACAGGTGAAGAAACCGTTGAGACTGAGCCGGCCGACGCGCGGGTCGCGGCTCAACAGTTCGGGATGCGCGATCTCGCCGCTGTGGAAAAGCGTGCCTTCGTAAGCGATCAGACGGTTGTAGCGCGCGGGCACCGTCGTCAATTTCTCGAACCACGCATTGGAAGCGGTCATGTAGCCGGTGCGGATGCCGTAGCGCGCTTCGAACGCGGCGGCGTCGAGCTGCCCGGATTCCTGGATCAGCGGCATGACGGTCTGCGGTGGATGTTTCGGCGCGTAAAAACTGGTGCCGCCCAAGCGTTCGTCGCGAAACAAATACAGCACCGAGGCGACGATGCGGTGCTGCGGCTCGACGCTCAGCCGATCCACATGGCAAATCGACTGGAAAGGTTTGAGCCGATCCGCGGGCGTGGCGGTGATCGCCAGCCGACTGTACATGCGCTCGGTGCGGCGCACGTCGAACCCGCGACGCAAATGCGCGGTGAAGAACGCATCGAGCTGCGCCGAGAACGCATCCGGCATCCTCAGTTCCGGACCCGGGTACGCGTTATGCGCGGTCTCGACGAAATCGCCGAGATGCGCCTGCGCATATTCGACCAAGGCATCCGGGTCGCGCAGCGCATCGTCGATCACATAACAGACGTGACGGCCGGCGATGGGGACGACTTGGATGTCGGGATTGGGGTTGAACATCGCGGTGAGATTCATGCTGTGGTCGCCGCCCAGCGGCGATACGCTTTCATCATTATGTCATGCTGGTCGAAAATATTATGACTGTGCTCGATGACGATTCGTTCGGACAAGGACGCGAGTGTCTTTAGAATTTCGAAAAGTCCGGCTACGGCAAGAATGTCCCACTCCGGACCCATTCTGTAATCTAAGCTCATGTTCGATGGATCGTCGCAATACACACCCAAGTCGGGAACGGACCAGCCGGTCGGCGATCGAATGCCGCCAAACAAGACATGGAAAGGCTCTGCATCGCCTTGAATCAAGGCATCGGTGGGGTCGTCGTTGTAACCAAACTCGCTGGCTTTACCTAGGCTTTTCGACCAATACCAATGACTGTTAGAGACGAAAGAGGACGCGCACGATCGGATGAAAGTATACGCATTCGGTATGGCTGGCGTTCCACAAAAGTCGATGTCGATATCCGGCAGACTGCCATCGTTCTCTTTGAGAATGGCAACGACGGGTTCAAGAATGTTGGCGACTTCGTATCTCATCTGCACGCATCCGGAGCACCGGTGGTCTATCGTTTCGTCATAAACCGAATCGCCTGCCCACCGCCCGGCGCAAGCCGCAGGGTCAGCACATCGTCGCGCGTCACCTCGCGGGTTTCGCGCGCGAACGAGAAGCGGTCGCCTTTGTAATCCGCCTTGTCGCCGTCGCGATAGATCTGCGCGACGTAGGTTTTGCCCGGGCTCAGGAAGTCGAGCGGCACGCGCAATTCGCGCGCGGTGTCGTCGGTCACGGCGCCGAGAAACCAATCCTCGCTGCGACGGTCCTTGCGCGCGATCGTCGCGTAGTCGCCGACTTCGCCGTTCAATCCGCGGGTGTCCTGCCAATCCGTCGGTACGTCGCGGATGAATTGGAACGCGTCCATGTGCTGTTCGTAGTGTTCGGGAAGATCCGCCGCCATGTGGATCGGGCTGTACAGCACCACGTACAGCGCCAATTGCCGCGCGATCGTGCTTTGGATCGGTTGACCGCGGCCTTCCAGACTCAGCACGCCGGGCGTGAAATCCATGGGGCCGGCCAGCATGCGGGTGAAAATCAGCGTCGGTTCGTGATCCGGCGGATTCGGCGGATTACCCCACGCGTTGAATTCCTGCCCGCGCGCGCCTTCGCGCGAGATCCAATTCGGATACGTGCGGCGCAGGCCGGTGTCCTTGATCGGTTCGTGCGCGTTGATCGCGATGCGATGCTTCGCCGCCGCCTGCAACACGCGCAGATGGTGGTTGCTCATGAACTGGCCTTCATTCCATTCGCGCACTACCGGGTCGCCTTCGGCGTCCTGGCGTTCGATCTGTCCGGCGTCGCAAACATAGCCGGTCTTCACCGCGTCGATGCCCAAGCGGGCGAACATCGCGAATGCTTCGTCCATCTGCCGCTCGTAATGGCTCACCGCGCATCCGGTTTCGTGATGGCCGATCAGATGCACGCCTTTGGATTTCGCGTAAGCGGCCAAACCTTCAAGATCGTAATCGGGCGTCGGTTTGCGGAAATCGAAACTCCAACCGTTGGCGAACCAATCGCCGTCCCAGCCGACGTTCCAGCCTTCCACCAGCACGCCGCGAAAGCCGTATTTCGCGGCGAAATCGATGTAACGCTTGGTATTCGCGGTGGTCGCGCCGTGCTTCGGTCCGGTGGCCCAGGATTCTTTGTCCAGATGCATCCCCCACCACACGCCCACGTATTTCGCCGGCTGGAACCAACTCACGTCGCCGAGAACGTTCGGTTCGTTGAGATTGAGGATCAGGTTCGATTCGATCAATCCGCCGGCGCGGTCGGCGATCTGGATCGTGCGCCATGGCGTGGAAAACGGCGCGCGCCGCACCACTTTCGCGGGGCTGCCCGGCGTCAGCGACGCGCGCAGCGCACCGCCGTCGGCTTTCATCAGATTCATGCCGGCGTAGTCCACCAACGCCGCCTCGTGCAGCGTCAGGTGCGTGCCGTCGTCGGTGCGCAGGGTGATCGGCGTTTGCGCGGCGCCGACTTCCGCCAACGGCGTGCGGCGATACAGATATTCCTCGCGATTCCATTCGTACGCCGGAATCCACCATGCGGTCGCCGGCTGCGCGATCGCGAATTCGGTCAGTTCCTCGGCGATCTGCACCTCGTCAAGTTTTTCCTGCTTCGGAAATTCGTAGCGAAACCCGACGCCGTCGTCGAACACGCGGAAGGTCACGTCGATGCGCCGCTTGTCGCGATCGGTTTCGACGAAACTCGCGCGCAGTTGGTTGTAACGATTGCGCACGAACCTGCGTTCGCCCCAAGGCTGCTCCCAGATCTCGTCGAAGCTGCTCGAAAAACGTTCGCGCAAGCGCATCCCGCGCAGGAATTGCCGATCGTTGCGCAGCACGAAACCCAGCCGCGAATCGCCGATCAGCGGCTTGCCGTCGCGCAATACGCGATAGGCGAGGCGTCCTTCGCCGCTGACATCGAGTTCCACCTTCAAGCGTTCGTCCGGAGAGACGACGCTGGCGACGGTCTCGGCGGATGCGGGCGCGATCGAAAGGGCGCTGATGCTCAGCGCGAGGGTGGCGTGGAGCGCGAAAAGCAGTCGGGGTGTGGTCATCGCAAAATCCTGTTCAATGTGAAGATCGCAGGGAGAGCCGCTCGTGTTTGTGGGAGGTTCGCTGGTGTTTGTGGGAGGGCCGGAAGGCCCGATCCTTCATCGAGCATTTCGCCACTCCGCCTCAGGTCACTCAACGACATACACCACCGCCGTGCGCGCGGGAATTTCGAACTCGCCCGTGCGTTTGTCGTAACGCGCCTGATGCTTCGGACGCGGATCGGTCGCTTGCGGGGAGCGCTGTACCGGATGCAGAACGTAAGGTTTATTCCGTTCTTCGCCCAGCCTCAGTGTCTGCGTCTCGGCCGATGCATTGACGAAATACAGAATTTCGCGGAATACCGCGTCGGGATAAGGCGCGGCTTTCGATGCTTGCGCCAGCGCCTCGCCCGCCGTGATTTCGTGCGCAGCTTCGAGCCCGTCTGCGATGCCGGCGCCGTTCAAATGCACGACGAGCACCGCCGGATTCTGTTCCGGCCCGACATTGCGGAACGAGAGCCTGCGACGCACATCCCCGGCGCTGCGCAGGCGGAACAGCGACGAACTCGCGCGGATGCGCAGCAAGTCACGGAACGCATCGCGCATCCATGCGATGTCTTTTGCGGTCGGCGCGATCGTGCGATCGGCCAACACCGGTTTGAGCCACGGCCAATCCGCGCCGTTTTCGGCTTTCGGCGGCAAGCCCACACCGAAGCCGTTGCCGCGATACGACCAGTCGAGCCGATTGAACACGTCGCCGGAATCGAAACTGTTCCGGTCCAGCGATTTCGAACGCAGGATGTCGATGCCGGCGTGGTAATACGCCACGCCCTGGCTGAACGCGGTCGTCGCCGCGCCGAGCAATTGCACCCGCGCGCGGTCTTCGCGCGAGGTGTCGCGCGGCAAGCGCAAGGCGTTCAGATCGAACAGGGTCATGTTGTCGTGATTTTCGACGTAATTGACCACCTCGCCCGGTTCGGCGGCGTAACCGGCGGGCTGTCCGGCGTAATCGAATTGCGACAGCGTTTTATCCTCGCCATCGGCGCCGCGCATGCGCACGTCGCGCAGCGTGCCGGCGAGGCCCATGCGCGCCAAATCGGCGATCCGCATGCGTTCGGCGCGACGTTTCGGGTCGCCCTCGCTCGCGGGATCGCGCGCATCGTTGAGCCAACCGACGTTCGCGACCAGCCCTTCGCCGCGGTCGCAACAGCCGCCGCCGCGCAACGCGTCCCGCGCGCGATCGCTGAAGGTCGCGATCCCGCTGTTCTGCAGCGACAACTGCGAGGCCTGCATGAAGCGCGAGCCGTTCGCGATCTCGCCGAAATTCCAGCCCTCGCCGATCAGCGGGACGTGCCGTCCTGCGGCGGCGTCCACGCGCGCTTGCAGGCGCTCCATCGCTTCGCGCGGTTGGTGGCCCATCAAATCGAAGCGGAACGAGTCGATGCGGTAGTGCTTCGCCCACAACGCGGCCGAATCGATCATCAGCTTCGCCATCATCCGATGTTCGGTGGCGGTGTTGGCGCAGCAGGTGGACATCTCCACGCGGCCGTTCGCATTGAGGCGGTGGTAGTAACCCGGCACGATGCGATCGAGCACCGAAGTCTGCGCCTGACCGGCCGCGGAGGCATGGTTGTAGACCACATCCATGCCCACACGCAGGCCGGCGGCGTGCAGCGCCTGCACCATCGCGCGGAATTCGCGAATGCGCGCGGCGGCATCGTTCGCATCGGTGGCGTAGCTGCCTTCGGGCGCGTTGAAGTGGAACGGGTCGTAGCCCCAGTTGAAGCAGTCTTTCGCCGCGACGGCGACGATGGCGGCTTGTGTCGCCTCGCTGTCCGGCGCAGCGGCGGGCAGCTCGGGCGTCGCGCAGCCGGTTTCGGGCACGGTGGCGATGTCGAACACGGGCAGGAGATGCACATCGGTCATGCCGGCATCGGCCAACGCGCGCAGATGGCGCATGCCGGCGGCGTCGCGTTCGGTGAACGCGAGATATTTGCCGCGCCATGCGGGTCGCACGCTCGCGTCGTCGCGCGAGAAATCGCGCACGTGCAGTTCGTACACCGACATATCCGTATTCGATGCGGCTGCCGCCGGACGCTGCGCGGCGTCCCAGCCATCGGGTTTGGTCGAAGGATTATCGAGATCGAGGACGACGCTGCGGTTGGAATCGGCGGTCAGCGCGACCGAATAAGGATCGGTGACGCGATTGCGCACGATACCGACGTTGGGGACGTAGACGTCGACGAGGTAGGTATAACTATGTCCGGTCAAATCTCGGTTGAGTGAGCCATGCCATACGCCATCTTCGGCGCTCATGAGCATTTGGCGACCGGAGATCGCCGCATCGACCGCGTTCGAGTAGACGCAAAGGTAGATGGATTGCGCTGTAGGTGCCCATACCTCGAATCGTGAGGTCTGCTTTTCCGTTTGGCTGGCGCCCAGTAACGTGGAGGAAGCAGCTGTGCGATAAGCATCGTCCAACACGCCCGGCAACTGGGTCGCTGTCGCATCCAGCAATCGCCCCTCCGCGTCTTCTCTTACGAGGAGCATTTGATTCTGCAGCGCCTCCCATCGACGAATCAGCATGTCTTCGTCATCTTTCAACGCCAATCGCAACCCTTCCCCCACGAACTTAAAGCGTGCGGCGGTGGCGGACGCCAGTTTGACCTTTACCGGTTTTAGTTCGAGAAACCCGTCGGCACCGCGCACGGGTTTGCCCGGTTCGGCGACCAATGCCGCCGTCGCCGAGTGATACAAGCGGAACCGGCCTTCGGCCTTCGCGCCGGGCCATTGGATCAGCCACCCATCCAGCCAGTACGCTCGCGCGTCAGGCATCGGGCCGGCCTGAGCATCCAACACGCGGCTCGACGCGGCGGCATCGCAGTCCGCCCGCAACACGGCTTCGCTATAGGCGGGATCGGTGATCGGGCGGGCGCCGACCACCGTCGAGGCGGTCGCGGCCGCCAAAGCCAGACTGACCCGCATCAACCACAGCGCGAGGGTTTCGGCGTATCGTCCGCGACCGGGACGGATGGGGTGCCGCCCGGCCGCGTCCGTCGCATACTGGGCGCCTTTGGCAACAGTCGAAAACGCATTCGAGGGGATGTCGGACATGAGCAGTGGTCGCGTTACCGAAATCGTGATTCTGGGGGGCGGCACCGCGGGTTGGATGACCGCCGCGGCCTTGGCCAAGGTGCTGTCGCCAGAGTATTCGATTCGGCTGGTCGAATCCGAGGAAATCGGCATCGTCGGCGTCGGCGAAGCCACCATTCCGATGATCAAGCTCTACAACCAGGCGCTCGATCTGGATGAATACGAATTCATCCGCGAGACCATGGGCACGTTCAAGCTGGGCATCGAGTTCGTGAACTGGGGCCGGTTGGGCGACAGCTATATCCATGGCTTCGGCAAGATCGGTCAGGACCTCGGGCTGGTGCCGTTCTACCAGTACTGGCTGAAGATGCACCAGGCCGGCAAAGCGGCGCCGCTGGACGATTATTCGATCAACACGTTCGCGGCGCGCCAGAACCGCTTTCTGCCGCCGGTGACCGACCGCCCGAACTCGCCGTTGGCCGACATCGCCTACGCCTATCATTTCGACGCCAGCCTCTACGCCCGCTTTCTGCGCAAATACGCCGAAGCGCGCGGGGTGAAGCGTTTCGAGGGCAAGGTGGTGGGCGTCGAACAGAATCCCGAAACCGGCTACATCAACGCGTTGACGCTGGACAAGGGCGACCGCATCGCCGGGCAGTTGTTCGTCGATTGCTCGGGCCTGCGCGGCATCTTGATCGAACAGACGCTGAAGACCGGCTATACCGATTGGCAGCACTGGCTGCCCTGCGATCGCGCTATCGCCGTGCCCTGCGCGCGCACCCAGGCGCTCACGCCGTACACGCGCTCGACCGCGCGCGACGCCGGTTGGCAGTGGCGCATCCCGCTGCAGCATCGGGTCGGCAACGGGCATGTCTTCAGCAGCAAGTTCACGAGCGAGGACGAAGCCGCCGCGCTGCTGATGAACAATCTGGAAGGCGAGGCGCTGGCCGAACCGCGTGTGATCCGCTACGTCACCGGCAAGCGCAACCGGTTCTGGAACAAGAACGTGGTCGCGATCGGTTTGGCCAGCGGGTTCCTGGAGCCGCTGGAATCGACCAGCATCCACCTCATCCAATCGTCGATCGCGCGCCTCACCGCGTTCTTCCCGCACGGTGGTTTCGATCAGGCCGATATCGACGAATACAACCTGCATTCGGATTTCGAGTTCGACAAGATCCGCGACTTCATCATCCTGCACTACCACGCCACCGAGCGCGACGACACGCCGTTCTGGAACTACGTGCGGACCATGGACGTGCCCGAATCGCTCACGCGCAAAATGGCGCTGTTCAACAGCAACGGCCGTATCTTCCGCGAGGGCAGCGAGTTGTTCGCCGAGCCGAGCTGGATGCAGGTGATGCACGGCCAACGGATGGAGCCGAAGTCCTACCACGCACTGGTCGATGTGTATTCGGAAGAGAAGATCGCCGATTACATGCAGAACATCCGCGGCGTGATCGCCAACTGCATGCGGGTGATGCCGACCCACGAAGAGTTCATCGAGCGCCAGTGCAAGGCCAAGATGATGTAAGCCCGCGCCGCCGCTCGACGGGGCGGGCAGCGGGCTGAATACGTTTACATCGCGGATGCTGCATCGCAGCGTCGCGCCTACCATGCGGGACGCTCCGCGCCCACGGCGGCGGGCGTCGCCTCATGTTTCGACCCGCCGCCCTGTTTTTCCCATTTCGTCACGCCACCTCGCGCCGCGAGGTCGGTCGGCCCAAGGATTCTTCATGCAGCACAAACCGCAGTTATCGTTCTGGCAAATCTGGAACATGTGCTTCGGCTTCCTGGGCATTCAGTTCGGTTTCGCCCTGCAGAACGCCAACGTCAGCCGCATCTTCCAGACCCTGGGCGCGGAGATGGATTCGCTGCCGGGCCTGTGGATCGCGGCGCCGCTGACCGGATTGATCGTGCAGCCGATCATCGGCTATTTCTCCGACCGCACCTGGACCGGGCTCGGTCGCCGCCGTCCGTATTTTCTGGTCGGCGCGATCCTCTCGTCGATCGCGCTGATCTTCATGCCGCATTCCTCCGCGCTGTGGATCGCCGCGGGTTTGCTGTGGGTGTTGGACGCCTCGATCAATATTTCGATGGAACCGTTCCGCGCGTTCGTCGGCGACCAACTGCCGGTGGCGCAGCGCGCGAAAGGCTATGCGATGCAGAGCTTCTTCATCGGCGTGGGCTCGGTGATCGCCGGCATGCTGCCGTGGATCCTGGAGAAGTGGGGCGTGCCCAACACCGCCGCGCCCGGCGAAGTGCCCGACACCGTGCGTTACGCCTTCTACGCCGGCGCCGCCGCGCTGCTCGGCGCGATTCTGTGGACGATACTGAGCACTCGCGAATATCCGCCCGAGACGCTCAAGGCCTACGACGAAGCCCCCGGGCTCGATCGCCCGCCGCTGGACCTCACGCGCACCACGCGTTTCGGCACGTTCTGGCTGTTCCTCGGGATCGCGGCGATCGCGGCGGTCGCGTGGCAAGGCTTGCCGCGCGAGTTGTATCTGCTGGGCGCGTTGCTCGCCGCGTACGGGCTGATCCTGTTGCTGCTGAACGTGGTCGGTCGCGACAACGGCTTCGCGGAGGTGATGATCGATATCTATGCCATGCCGGAAACCATGCGCAAACTCGCCTGGGTGCAATTTTTCTCGTGGTTCGCGCTGTTCGCGATGTGGATCTACACCACCGCCACGGTGACCTCCGTGTACTACGGCAGCAGCGATGCCGCCTCGGCTGCGTACAACACCGGCGCGAACTGGGTGGGCGTGCTGTTCGCCGCCTACAACGGCTTCGCCGCGCTGGCGGCGATCGCGATTCCGTTCATGGCGCGCCGCTGGGGACTGCGCAAGAGCCATTTGTTGAATCTGGCGCTCGGCGGGCTCGGGCTCGCGTCGATCCCGTTCATGCCGAACGAAGATTGGCTGATGGTCTCGATGGTCGGGATTGGTTTCGCCTGGGCGTCGATTCTCTCGCTGCCCTACGCCCTGCTGTCGGACAGCCTGCCGGCGCAGAAGATGGGCGTGTACATGGGCATCTTCAATTTCTTCATCGTCATTCCGCAATTGGTGGCGGTGGCGACGCTCGGATTTCTGCTCAAGGGCGTGTTCGGCGACGATCCGGCGAAGATTCTGATCCTCGGCGGCGTCAGCATGGCGATCGCCGGTGTGTTGGTGTTGCGCGTGCGCGAGCCGAAGGCGCATGCGGCCGCCGGAGCGCATTGAGCCGCTTTTCCGCGGGTTTTCGCGAACGAGCTGCGTTGCGACAACCGCTGCGAGCGGGAAAATCGCTCAGATAGCCGAAGGCGTCGAGCGCCGAACGATCAGTTTGGCCGGCAGCATCGCGCTTTCCGCCGGCTGCCCGTTCACCAGCTTCAGCAGCGTTTCGACCAACTGCTCGCCCGCGTGCGAGGTGTCCTGGAACACGGTGGTCAGCGGTGGGTTGCAGAAGCGCGCCATGGCGATGTCGTCGAAGCCGACCACGGCCACGTCCTCGGGCACGCGCAGGCCGTGTTCGAGCAACGCGCGCAACGCGCCGATCGCGATCAGATCGCTCGCCGCGAACACCGCATCGAACAACACGCCGCGGCCGAGCAATGCCTTCGCCGCCTCGTAACCTTCCTCTTCCGAACTCAGCGCATCGACTTGCAGCGCCGGGTCCTCGGCGATGCCCGCTTCGCGCAGCACTTGCTCGCAGCCGCGGTAGCGCGCGTGGAATTCGGGGTAATGGCTGGACGCATCGCCGAGGA
>JAGNNB010000014.1 GCA_017990865.1 Lysobacteraceae bacterium | reverse complement strand
ACGCCGATCCGCGCGAAGGCGAGCATCGCGACTGGGGCACGTTGATCTACAACTTCGGCCGCACCGAAGTCCGCAGCTTTTTGATCGGCAGCGCGCTGTATCCGCTGGAAACCTTCGGCGTCGACGGCCTGCGCGTGGATGCGGTGGCGTCGATGCTGTATCGCGACTATTCGCGCAATGAAGGCGAATGGGTGCCGAATATCCACGGCGGGCGCGAGAATCTGGAAGCGATCTCGCTGCTGCGCGAAGTGAACACGCGGATCGGCGCCGATGCGCCCGGCGCGATCGCCGTCGCGGAAGAATCGACGAGTTTTCCCGGCGTGTCCGCGCCGGTGCATCACGGCGGCCTCGGGTTCCACTTCAAATGGGACATGGGCTGGATGAACGACACGCTGCGCTACATGCACGAAGACCCGGTGCATCGGCGCTGGCATCACGACCTGATGAGTTTCGGCTTGGTCTACGCCTTCAGCGAAAATTTCATGCTGCCGCTGTCGCACGACGAAGTGGTGCACGGCAAGGGCGCGCTGCTGACCAAGATGCCCGGCGACGACTGGCAGCGTTTCGCGAATCTGCGCGCGTACTACGGTTTCATGTGGACGCACCCGGGCAAGAAATTGCTGTTCATGGGCCAGGAATTCGCACAACGCGACGAATGGCATCACGACCATGCCCTGCCCTGGCATCTGCTCGATTCCGCCGATGCGGGAACCGCGCCCCATCGCGGCGTGCGCGATCTGGTGCGCGATCTGAATCGTCTGTATCGAGAGACGCCCGCGCTGCATCGCCTGGATTGCGAGAGCGCCGGTTTCGCTTGGCTGCTCGGCGACGATCGCGATCGTTCGATCTACGCTTGGGTCCGTCGCGACGGCGAAGGCGGGCTGGCGATCGTGGTCTGCAATTTCACGCCGGTACCGCGTCACGATGCGCGCATCGGCGTGCCCGACGACGGCGCGGCGCGCTGGCGCGAAGCGCTCAACACCGATTCGCGCCACTACGGCGGCACTGATGTCGGCAACGGCGGCGGCGCGCTGCACGCCGAAGCGATTCCCGCGCAAGGCTGCGCGCGTTCGCTCTCGCTCACCCTGCCGCCGCTGGCGACGATCGTGCTGTTGCCGGCATGAGCGATCTCGCGCATTCGCCACCGCAGGCATCTTTGCGCCCGGGTCGTTCCGCGCCGCTCGGCGCGCACGTCGCCACCGATGCGAACGGCGAGCGCGGCGTCAATTTCGCGGTGTTCTCGCAACGCGCCGAGCGTATCGAACTGTGCGTGTTCGACGACGACGGCGGGCGCGAAACCGCGCGCTACGCGCTGCATCGTTCGGAGGACGGCGTGTTCTGCGGCTGGCTGCCGAACGCCGGCGCGGGTCTGATCTACGGCTTTCGCGCCTACGGCCGCTACGCGCCGGAATCCGGCTATCGCTTCAATCCGCACAAGTTGCTGCTCGACCCGTACGCGCGCGAGATCGTCGGCCGCTTCGAATGGCGCCCGGAGCATTACGCCTACGCGCATGGCCACCCGGAAGGCGCGCGGGTGATGGACACGCGCGACAACGCCGCGTACGCGCTGAAAGCGCGGGTCTTGCCGCCGCTCGCTGCCGCGGCGCGCGCGCCGACGCATTCGCGCCGGCCGCTGAGCGAATCGGTGCTGTACGAATTGCACGTCAAAGGCTTCACGATGACGCTGCCCGGCGTGCCCGATGCGCTGCGCGGTACGTACGCGGGTCTCGCGCATCCGGCGTCGATCGCGCATCTGCGCCGGCTCGGCGTCACCGCCTTGTCGTTGCTGCCCGTGCAAACGGCGTTGCACGAACAAGGTTTGGACGAACGCGGCCTCGCGAATTATTGGGGCTACAACACCATCGGTTTTTTCTGCCCGGACGCGCGCTATTCGGCGGCACGAAGGGCCGGTGACGCGCGGCCCGATGCCATCGTCGAAGAATTCCGCGCGATGGTCGCTGCGCTGCAGGACGCGGGTTTCGAGGTGGTGCTCGACGTGGTCTACAACCACACCGCCGAGGGCGACGAAGCCGGACCGACCATTTCCTTCCGCGGCTTGGACAACGCGAGTTGGTATCGGTTGATGCCCGACGATCGCAGCCGCTACGAAAACAGTAGCGGCTGCGGTAACACGCTGCGCGCGATCCATCCGCGCACGACGCAGTTCGTGCTCGATTCGCTGCGGTATTGGGTCGAGGTGATGGGCGTGGACGGTTTCCGTTTCGATCTCGCGCCCGCGCTCGGCCGCACGCGACACGGTTTCGATCCGTCCGCGCCGTTCTGGGTCGCCTTGCGGCAAGACCCGACGCTCGCGCACACGCATCTGATCGCCGAGCCCTGGGACTGCGGACACGACGGCTATCAACTCGGCCGCTTGCCCGGACGGTTCGCCGAATGGAACGATCGCTTCCGCGACGCGGTGCGCAGCTATTGGCTGGGCCACGACGCGCATCACGGTCGCGACATCGGCCGCAGCGAATTCGCGCGGCGCTTCACCGCGTCGAGCGACGTGTTCCATCACGGCCATCGCTTGCCCAGCGCCAGCGTGAATTTCATCGCAGCGCACGACGGCCGCACGCTCGCCGATGTCGTGACCTATCGCGAGAAACACAATCTCGCCAACGGCGAACACAATCGCGACGGTCATTCGCATGAGGTCTGCGCGAATTTCGGTATCGAAGGTCCGAGCGATCATCCCGCTGTGAACGACACGCGTCGCCGCGTGCGCCGCGCGCTGCTCGCCACCACGCTGCTGGCGCAAGGCACGCCGATGCTGTGCGCGGGCGACGAATTCGGCAACAGTCAGCATGGCAACAACAACGCGTACTGCCAGGACAACTCGACGGGCTGGTTGGATTGGTCGTGCATCAGCGACGACACGTCGGACGATGCCGACGACATCGATTTCGTCGCGCGGCTGATCGCCTTGCGTCGCGAAGACCCGTTGCTGCGCCATCCGCGCTGGTTCTCGACCGCGCCGCGCGCGGACGAACCCGCGCTGCATTGGCTGCGTCCCGATGGCGAAGCGATGCAAGTCGACGATTGGCACGATACGCAGGCGTACGCGTTCGCCTGCCAGCTCGCCGCCGATGCCGCCTCGCCGCCGCGTTGGAGCATCGCCTTCAATCCCGGCCCGCAACCGGCGCGCTTTCGGTTTCCGCACGGCCCTTGGCGCATCGCCATCGACAGCAGCGTCGCGCGCCAACGCGACGATGCATCCGATATGACGCACGGCATCGAAGGCATGCCCGAAGACATGTTCGAAATTCCCGCACGCAGTGTGGTGCTGCTCCGAAGCGCCCGCCTGCGGCACACTACGCATTCTCAGGAGATTCATCGATGATCGACCTTCAACAACGCGCGGCCGGCGTATTGCTGCACGTGACCTCGCTGCCCGGCCCTTACGGCATCGGCGATTTCGGCCCGGACGCGTATCGTTTCGTCGATTGGCTGCAGTCCGCCGGCCAACGCATTTGGCAGTGGTTGCCGACCACGCCGATCGGCCCGGGCAATTCGCCGTACCAAAGCGTCTCCGCGTTCGCCGGCAGTCCGTTGATGGTGGCGTTGGAACCGATGATCG
Organism: Lysobacteraceae bacterium; assembly: GCA_017990865.1. Lineage (GTDB taxonomy): Bacteria > Pseudomonadota > Gammaproteobacteria > Xanthomonadales > Xanthomonadaceae > Lysobacter_I. Next base: position 14,257 of record JAGNNB010000014.1, on the reverse strand, counting down.
CTGCTGGTTGGCTGGCGCCGCCTGCGTTACCCGAAGAGGGTTTCGATCCGCATCATGTCGATTTCGGCCGCGTCGTAACTTGGCGCCAACAGCAATTGCGCGCGGCCTATGCCGGTTTCGTCGCGAAGAACGATCGCAACGAGCGCGACGCGTTCGCCGCATGGTCGCAAGCGCAGGCGAGTTGGCTCGACGACTACACACTGTTTATGGCGCTGGAAACCGCGCATCAAGGCCAACCTTGGTGGCTGTGGCCGCAGGCGTTGCGCACGCGCGAGGCCGCTGCGCTCGCCGCCGCGCGCAAGACGCACGCCGACGAAATCGAATTCTGGTCGTTCGTGCAATGGCGCTTCGATACGCAGGCCGCTGCGTTGAAGCGTTACGCCAACGAGCGCGGCGTCGCGATCATGGGCGATCTGCCGATCTTCATCGCGCATCACAGCGCCGATTGTTGGTCGCGCCCGGATCTGTATTTTCTCGACGACGCTTATCAACCGACCGCCGTCGCCGGTTGCCCGCCGGACGCGATGGCGCCGACGGGCCAACGTTGGGGCAATCCGTTGTATCGCTGGGACCGCATGGCGAAGGAAGATTTCGCGTGGTGGACCGCGCGTCTGCGTCGCGCGTTGCACCAGGCCGACGTATTCCGCATCGATCACTTCCGCGGCTTCGCCGGTTACTACGAAATTCCCGCCTCCTGCCCCACCGCCGAAGAAGGCGTTTGGCTGCCCGGCCCCGGCAAAGCCCTGTTCGACGCGATCGAACGCGTCCTCGGCCCGCTGCCGATCGTCGCCGAAGACCTGGGGCTCATCACGCCCGACGTCTTCGAACTGCGCGACGGCTGCGGCTTCCCCGGCATGAAGATCCTGCAGTTCGGCTTCGGCACCGACGCCACCGACGAATTTCTGCCGCACAACTGGGGCCGCAACTTCGTCGCCTACACCGGCACCCACGACAACCACACCGTCCGCGGCTGGTGGCAAACCGCCACCGAACGCGAACGCAGCTACGCCGGCAGCTACCTACCCGCGAACGACAACGACATCCACTGGGCGATGATCCGCGCCTGCTGCAACTCCGTCGCGAACATCGCCGTACACCAAATGCAAGACGTCCTCGGCCTAGGCCTCGACCACCGCATGAACGTCCCCGGCACCGTCGGCGACCACAACTGGACCTGGCGCTTCGACTGGAACATGGTCGATACGGAAGCCACGCGGGTACTCGGACTGATTACGGCGGCAAGTGGGCGCACGGCGTTCGAGCCCCCACGGCTCCATAAATTAAAACTTTAAATAACGCTTACTTGATAGATAAAAACTATCACTCTTCCATATGACCTGCTCTAAAACCAATACGCCCCCTTTAAATTCAACTCCAGTCGCACCCCGAAACGTCGATGAGAACTGATCGAGCCGACCGTTGACACTTGTATGGTGCGATGGCAAATTCGTGAGTAATGATGGTGTTCCGTGTAATTGAGAAAGCTAAGGACGGCTACAAGCGCTGGGCAAGGGGGAGCGTAATGAATGCAGTTGGGATCTCAGGACTTACCGGATCAATCCTGCTCGGGCCGAGGCGTGCATTGCGCCGATTTTTTCCTTCCCACGCAAAAAATTCCGTCAAACTCACTTCAACATATCACGCAGTAATATTGCGCTGATCGCACATCTCAACTGGCAAAACTGAAACTACGCGGGGAGGGAAGCCCATTGACATGCGATGCTGAGAACGCACAAATCACGCTGGACACATTCAGGGCTGGAAATAACAACCCTGTCTTTTTGATTGGCCCCAATGGGACTCGCGTCAGCTTTCAAAGTCAGCAACGTAGAGCATTCAATCTCGTTTATTGTCTCAACAAATGCGAAGGATTGAGTGGAAAAAAAGTCGCCGTTGTAGGTGGCGGCGTAACAGGAATCACCGCGGCGGTTGCACTCTCCATGAACGGAGCATCCGTACATCTCTACGAAGAAAAAATTGAAATTTTCCAAAAGATACCTCACTGCACGGACAGATACATCCACCCCAACATTAATTTCATCCCAATCGAAAAACTGTCTTTCACCACTGATTTGCCTGCCATGAACTGGCATGCCGATAGCGCCAGAGGTGTGATGAGACAGCTTAACAACGAGCTACGGAAGCATCTTCACTCCCATCGAAACCAGGGTGGCCGCATAACAACTTACCCGAACAGAGTAAGTCGTTTAATGAACAACCAAAACGGCGGAGTGGCGCTCTATTTCATGGATGGCAAGAAAGAAACGCGCACTCCCGCATACGACTACGTGATCTGTTGCACTGGCTTTTCAAGCGAAAGAAAACTCAAGTCGAAAGACGGCACAGAAGAATACCCGGGCGGCACAGGCTATTGGGATCCGGATGACGTCATTCAACAACATGATGCACGAGATCAAAAAATCGAACAGGTCGTCGTCGTGGGAGGGGGGGACGGCGGAGTCATTGACGCACTTCGTTACGGCCCAAGAATTCACGGAGAGGATATTCACCAGTTTGCACTTCACGCAACCTTGCACACAAGCAACAACCCTCTGGATGCAAACCTTGACCACATCATAGACAAAAACAAAATCAAACAAGGCCTGAAAACAGTACTCTTAATTAAGGATCAAAGTAGCGCGACACGTTGGCACCAGCACTTGCTTAAATGGTTTTCCAACTATTACTCCAAGGACAGCACTGCCGCATCTATCGAAGTAGAAATATCAAGCGCCGTCTACTTTGACAGCACCAATAAAAAAATTATTGCAGAATTGAAGCACTCTCAGAATCAGCCGCGCGATCTTAATATCGAATGCAGTCATGTAGTCATAAGAACCGGAGGTAAACATCGCGTCTCATTGATTGAGTCATATCTCGGCGGAGAAGGCTGGAAAGAATTTAATTACAAAGAAAAACATGTATCGGAGTTTCAGCTGCTAAAGAGATGGCCCGACGATTACAACGATGCAGGCGCAGACGAAAATAAGGCCGATCACCTATTCAATCATGCCGTCGACGCCCTATCGAAGTGGGTTGAAGTCTACCGCAAAGTTTCTGGCCAGCCCGGAGCGCAAATGGAGCTCGCGCTTTCTCGTGCTACACAAGGCGAGCAGCTCGAGAGTGTTGACATACATCAGAAGCCTCTGCGCAAGGAAGCAACAGGAAATGAAATTATCTATACAGTATTTTGCAGACCACCCATCGTGCATGAACGCCTCCCCGGGCTGCCACATATCTTCGGAGTGCCATTGACTATCGAGCCAAAGCAGAAGATCGTCACGAAAATTAACGGAAATATATAGGGACCAAACCAGTGGAATATGGCATTCCAAAAGTCTACGCAAGGGGCCGGGAAGGGGAATCCTGCTGCTGGGCATACCTTGGGCTTATCTTGACTAGAGATGCAAGAGACATACTGGTGACCTCAGCATTACTCGGGCAACCAGAGACTCATACTTTCTATTTGAAGAGCGAAACTGACCGCGAACCGATCAATCTCAACAGAACTGACTTGAATAGCAATCTTTTGCTTTTTCTTGAAATACCCAGGATCAATAAAAACAGCTATAGCTCTGCGTTCAATGAGCTTGCAAAACGCGGAGACTATCGAATTGGGACGACCGTAAGCTGCGTTGGCATTACCGGCAAGATAGATCAGATTGGCAGCTGGCTAGACATCACGAATGAAACGAACAGCATCGTACTTGATGGCAAAAATCTGATTCGAATAAAAGTAGATCAAGAACCTCACTGCTGCCTTGTAGGCGCACCAGTAGTGTCTTTCGATAGCAGGCCAAGTGCGATAGGAGTAGTAGTCGGCCAGTCAGGCTTTCATATATACGCCCAACAGGCACATGAGCTGGCGGGCTTTGGGACACTGAAAGTGAGTCGAATCGTTTCCGGGATACCTAAGCCTAAAAGTGACATCCAAGAACATATCGAAGCCGCGTTTTCAGAATTAGAAACAGAGGCCCTGCTATGAATGATGCACACAGAATCATCATGGGCTTCGTCGAAGCGAACTCTGACGTTCACCGGAACCGGGACGATCAAAAACTCTCCGCGTCTAACAGCGTTAAATATGTCTTCGATACCGACATACTTTCAATATTCGTAAGTCCAAAACAGTATTTGACACAAGACTTTGGAAGTGATAACAAATCGAGAACATTCTCAATTGACTGGGGAATAAGATTCGATGCTTCAGACCAAGAATCCCTACCAGAAATCAGCGCACAGCATGCGCTTATAATGTCAGAATACTTAATGTCCGGGAGTCTTCCAGGTAGCGACGGAATATTTTATTTCACGCCATGGCACGCAAGCGAGCTCGACAATAGCTTTCTATTTCTCAATGCAAATCTGTCTGCAAGACGCAGTTACTTGAAGGATGCGCTTGCAAAAGAAATGCGCTCTTACTTTGAAAAAATATCGCAAACATGCAATGAGAGCGACCACGCGGAAGACGCCATAAACATAATGTCTAACGTCACCAAACTCCTTGCCGAGGATGAGACGATTGAGCCACTTGAACAACTTCGCCGCTTTGGCAGAAAGCTTGCTTCAAGCACTAGAATAGTAACTGACTCGATGCGCGCATCAGAGATCGACGCGGCATGGGTCGCGAGTGAAGCCAAGGCATGGCAGTCCAGAATCAGAGAAGCTACAGACAAGCGAAGCGCAAACAGCATCAGAAATGACGCCCTTTCCATAGCGCTTTTGAGATTTATTTCAATGAGATCGCAGGAAGGTTCCATTTTGTTTGTTACCGGCGACAACAAATTGTTTGATATTTATAGAAATTGGTACTACGAAAAACACCGAGATGAACCATTTTTCTTCCGAAGATTTGCGCAATATAACCCTACACTTAACACAAAGAGCGCCAACAGCGACTACAGCAAAGGAAGCGGCTCGAACCTTTTTTTTCAATCCATCAATTATCTGATTTCTTCGGTAATAATAAGACACGTCCTGGCTTTTGCCGAAAATGAGCTTAATGATTATCTCCATTCCATTTCATCAAACAACAACAGATTCCAATGGTTGGCTTATCGGTGCTCGCAAAGGAGTGATTTTCCTTATCTTAAGATAACAAATAGCGAAAAAAAGAAGATTTTTTTACTCAAAAGCAAACTCGGCCATATTCAAAAAAAGATATCCGGAATATTTTCAGAATCGTCGTCAAAACGCCTACCTGAAGACCTCAGGAAGCTACTTGATGCCACGAGCAGAGAGCGTTTTTTCGATCTTGTCAAACAAGTCATTGAGGTCAACCTCGCAGAAATTGATGAAGCGGCCATCAGCCTTTTCCGCGAGGCAGGTATTCAGCGAATATTGTTCATGTATGGCCTGGATCCAATACCAAAGCGGACTCCAGACACGCTCCTCTACAAAATCGGCGGTGAAACGCTAGCCGACATAATCAGAAAATTGAGCGACCGCAAGGCGCCCAAGGAAAAGCCATGGCTTGAATTAGCGACTTTCACCCAACTGCACGCATATGCATCTGCAGTCGCCCTGTCGACCAGACAGTGGGAGGAGGCAGAACTGCAGGTGAAAGCAGCGCTATCGAATCCTAAAAACGACGACCAAGAAGTTGAATTGACTTTTCTTTCATGCGTAGTAACCAGATATGCAATAGCCAATTCTATCGGCCACATTCCCAGCCACGACCAAGAACACTGCCAAGCTAAAATCAAGAATCTATACGACATCCAGCATAGACTTACAAAGATAGCGAGCCATATAGGTACAAGATACAACTCTGAGTCTGCAGCCTTGAATGTTTTCGCCGCCCAGTCTTTGATTGTATTTTATGACCATGAGAGCGCATTTGAACCGTTGACGAAGGCAATGCGCCACATCTGCTTTTGTCTTGATGAATTTTCAAGAGAAGGAACGGCTTCTGATCCATCGCTGCATCAATTGACCCACAACTTCGCCTCATGCCTGATACTTTCGACAATTTTGAAAACAATCGACCCAAGACTTGTTGTTCACGGTTTTTCTACTGCAAGGATCGGCTTTGTTTCCGAACGAATCTGGCGAACGTCTTCAGACAGCATCCCCCTGTTCATAAGGCTTGAAAAGCTTTTGTTTGAACAACTGGTCTCGAAATCTGAACCGGCACAGGATTCTTTGAAAGAGATAGCAAAGATAGCCAAGTCATCCCTAACCGAAAGCAACAACTTGACGATTGACGTTTTGCTATGCAAGCGAATCATCGATCTTCTTAGCTCCAGCAAGTCTCTTGATTTTTTTTCCGCGGGGAAAGCTTTAATTTATTACTCTTTTCGAGGTCATCGCTGATAACATTTCGAGAGAAACCAGTGATCTCTTCACTCCATATTTTCCTGTAACAGGATTTACATACATACTGGTATTGTTGAATGAGCTTCCAGTCTCATGCGCCACGCTTCAACGGAGGAGGCTGGCCATATACCTAGACCATTATGAAAAAATTCGACAGAGAGTCTTCGTATGACTTGTCGGCATCAGCATCGGGTTTGATGTGCCTTATAACCGCCCATCGCTTCGCATCCCCGCCCCCATGACCGCCCGGATCAGTCTGATCGCGGTATTCATCTGCGTGTACAGTATCAGCGACATGTCGTCTTCGACACGGGATGATGGGACACAATCCGAGTGCGGCGATGCTGCCGATGGCGACAACGGCAACGACAGTTGCGACGCCGGCGGCGACAGTGGCGGAGATGGCGGTGGCGGCGACTGATTCGGCATGGACCATGCCGATGCGGCACGCCGAGCATTACCACACGATCTTCGATTTCGTCGCCGGGGTCGGGTTGCCGATCACGGAAGAGGCCTTGCCGGGCGACACCTTCCTGCCGGGGATCGCGATCCGCTACGGCGGGCTGGCGGTCGATCCGTACGTCCTGGTCTGGCCCGGCGATCTGTTGCACGAGGCAGGACATCTGGCCGTCCTGCCTCCTGCGTTGCGGACGGCGGCCGACGACGATCTGGCCGACGAAGCCGATGTCGAACACGCCGGCGAACTCGAAGCAATGGCCTGGGCCTGGGCTGCCGTGGTGGAGCTCGGATTGCCGGTGGAGGTGTTGATCCACGAGGGCGGTTACAACGGGAAGTCGCGAGATCTGCTGCAGATGTACGCGTTCGGGGTGTATCCGGGGTTGCAGGGGTTGTGCGCGACGGGGATGACGGCGGCGCCGGGGTTTTCGCCGGAGCCGTTGACGGTGCGATATCCGCAAATGTTGCGGTGGTTGCGGGAGTGATCGCATGACACCGTTTGCTTATCGGCCCTTCCGGGCCTCCCACAACACATCACCGCCCTTCCGAGCCTCCCAGAACATATCACTGCTCTTCCGAGCCTCACACAACCATCATCGGCCCTTCCGGGCCTCCCACAAGGCATCGCCGAACCGCTCCCGCAACAAGTTCTTCTGCACCTTTCCCATGGTGTTGCGCGGGAGTTCGGCGACGATCTCCATCGCCTTCGGACGTTTGTAGCCTGCCAACCGTTCGCGCATGACGGTGTCGATGGCGTCGAGGTCGATATGCGCACCGGGCTGCGGCACCAGCACGGCAAACACCGCTTCGCCGAAGTCAGGGTGCGGGACGCCGATGACCGCGGATTCGAGCACGCCGGGTTGTTCGTCCAACAGCATTTCGATCTCTTTCGGATACACGTTGTAGCCGCCGGTGATGATCAGATCCTTGCCGCGTCCGACGAGGGCGAGATAGCCGTCGTCGTCGAAGCGGCCGAGGTCGCCAGTGATGAAAAAGCCGTCGTCGCGGAATTCCTCGCGGGTTTTCTCCGGCATGCGCCAATAGCCCTGGAAAACGTTGGGGCCGCGCACTTCGACCATGCCGGTGTCGCCCATCGGCAGCGAAGCGCCGCTCGCGGCATCGACCACACGCACGTCCACGCCCGGCAGCGGCATGCCTACGGTGCCGGCGCGACGCTCGCCGTCGTAGGGATTTGAGGTGTTCATATTGGTTTCGGTCATGCCGTAGCGTTCGAGAATGCGGTGCCCGGTGCGCGCTTCGAACTCGCGATGGGTCTCGGCCAACAGCGGTGCGGAACCCGATACGAATAAACGCATATGCGCGGCCGCCGCGCGATCGAAGCGCGGGTCGTCGAGCAAGCGCGTGTAGAACGTGGGTACGCCCATCAGTACGGTGGCTTGCGGCAACAGGCGCAGCACGGCATCGAGATCGAATCCCGGCAGGAACAGCATCGATGCGCCGCTGAGCAGGCAAACATTGCTGGCGACGAACAGGCCGTGGGTGTGGAAGATCGGCAAGGCATGCAGCAGCGTATCGTCGGCATCGAAACGCCACTCGCGCGCCAGCGCTTCGGCGTTCGACAACAAATTGCCGTGGCTGAGCATCGCGCCTTTGGAGCGACCGGTGGTGCCGGAGGTGTAGAGCAAGGCGGCGAGATCGTTCGCGTCGCGCGGTTCGATCGCGATGTCGTCGGGTTGCGCATCGCACAGGTCGCGGAAGCTGCCGTGGCCCTGCGCGTCCAGCGTGCGCAATGCAGCGCCGTAGCGCGCGGCGATCGGCGCGAGCGTCTCGGTTTTGGCCGGGTCGCCCAGCAGCACGGTCGGTTCGGCGTCGCCGACGAAATACTCGACTTCCGACGCGGTGTACGCGGTGTTGAGCGGCAGAAACACCGCGCCGGTCGCCGCCGTGGCGCCGTAGACCGCCAGCGCTTCGGGGGTTTTCGCGACTTGCATCGCCACGCGATCGCCCACACACACGCCCAGCGCGCGCAACGCAGCCGCCGCGCGGTGCACGCGGGCGAGAAAGTCGGCGCCCGAGACGACGGAACCGTCCGCCATTCGCATCAGCGGCGACGTGCGGGCGGACAGCGGCGCGAACAAACGATCGTAGAGCGGATTGGTCATGGTCGAAGATATGGCGAACGAACGAATGAGCGGGCGCGCGGCGGAAACGTTCTGCCGATAACGTTCTGCCGAGGATGGTCTGCCGAGACAGGCCGCGATGGAGATGCTAACCATTCGCAACGCGAGACGCAGCATCGGCGCGACCTGCGACGCCCGCGCGGATCGCCGCATCGACTGCGCCGAAAGCAGCGACACGATAGCGCCGCATGCGGTGTCCGTGCGGCAGGCCGCATGTGTTCCAATTCTTGTTACATCTCGGGACTCGCATGGAGCGCGGGCGCGATACACCAACGCTTTCGATACGCATATGCGACTAAAGTCGCATGCGTTGGCATCGGTCACGAAAAAACTGCGCTAGCCGCTTGAAAATCGCACGGCTCGCTGATAACCATATAACCCTGCGAGAGACGGCCCGAATACGGATGTGGGCGTCGACAGGGGTCTCGCACGAACGCCCCGCAGCTGTAGGCGGGGGAGACCCGGGGATTAGGAATGGCCCAAGGCCATCAGGGGGCGGCGCAAGCCGGAGCAGCGTGCATGGATGCAATACCGATTCGAGAATCACAGGCGCAAGACGACCTCGTCTGCCATTGCGCTAACGTCACCCGCGCGCGGATCGAAGCCGCGATCGCGACCGCCCCATCGTCGACGCTGGAATCCCTGGGCACGCAGCTCGGCTGCGGCGCGCAGTGCGGCTGCTGTCGTCCGCTGCTGCAGGAAATGCTGGGGCAGTCGCCCTGGTACGAGGTCGCGAACGCCAAGCGCACCGTCCTGACCGACGGCCGCTTTCCGCAGCGCAATATCGTGCAGTTCGACCTGCAACTCGCGGGATTTCCGCCCTATCCGCAGACGAAACCCGCGCAGCATGTGGTGCTGCAGGCCTGGATCGACGACGAATGGATCACGCGCACCTACACCGTGGTGCAGCAGTCCGAAGACGGCAACACCGTCAGCATCGCGATGCGGCGGCTGCCTTACGGCGAACTGAGCACGCGGCTGATCGACGCCGACGACGTCATTTTCTCCGCGATTCCCCTTCGCATCGCGGCGCCGAACGGCGAAGCGGACCCCGCCGACGGCCGCCCCGTGGTCTGCTTCTCGGCCGGCGTGGGCGTGACCTTGGCGTTGTCCCTGCTGCACGGCCGTCACCCGGACCATCGCCTGCATATCGATTACAGCGCGCCCTATCGCGGCGACATGGTCTACGCCGAGCGGATCGAAGCGTCCGCCACCAGCGACGACGAGATCAGTTGCCTGCTGCGAACCGACGATATCGATGGCTTCATCGACGACGAAGATATTCTGGAGACGGTCAATCGTTTTCCGGATGCGCGCTACTACGTCTGCGGCCCGCAGCCCTACACCGAAAGCGTGCTGCGCGGCCTGCGCAACGCCGACGTGCCGGAAGCCGATATTCGCGTCGAAGCGTTCTTCCTGAAGACCAACAGCGGCCGTAAGCGCAGCATCCGCAAGTTCGCGTATGCGGCGGGGCTGGCGGCGGCGATGCTGCCGTTGTGGCTGTTGAGCCCGGCGATGGCCGATTTCGTGCCCAATGCCGCGCACAACCCCGGTCACGCCGATTTCGCTTGCGAGGACTGCCACACCGAAGCGCCCGGCAGCTTCCGGCAACAATTGCAGGCGAAGGCGAAATACGCGTTGGGCATTCGCGACGAAGATATCGATTTCGGCATGCGCCGAGTTGACAACGCTGTCTGCGTCGATTGCCATGCGAATCCGGACGACCGCCACCCGCCGCATCGCTTTCTGGAGCCGCGTTTCGAGGCGGCGCGTCGGGCATTGACGCCGCAGGAATGCGTCAGTTGCCATCGCGAGCACACCGGCACGCGCTTGAGCCAAACCAACGTCGGATTCTGCGCCACCTGCCATGGCGACATGAAGGTGAAAGACGATACGACGCGCCCGACGCATACGGCGCTGGTGCGCGACGCGCGATGGGATACCTGTCTGACGTGCCACGACTTCCACGGCAATCACACGCACGACCCGCCGACGGACCTCAAGAATGCCTTAGCGCCGAACGCGATCGACGCGTATTTCGGCAATGGAAAATCGCCGTACGGGCCGCCTGTCGCGAAAGCCAAGAAGCCGAAGGAGCAACAATGAACATTCCGAAGATTCCGAAATCGGCGCTGGCGCTCGCGACATTGGCGGTGGTCGGCATTTACTTGTTCGCGACCGCGCCGGCCGAACTGGAAGAGAACGTCGGCGGACGCCGCGACGTGCCGGTCGAAACCCTGTTCCGCATGCTCGACGCCGAAAACGCCTCAGTACGCGCGCTGTACACCTCCGAAGTGGTCGGCCCGGGCTTGAAACAAGGGCTGAAATATCGAGAGGATTGGCGGCTGAAAGACGTACACGCCGGCCCATTGCCCGCGTTGCTGCTGCGCGAAACCGCGAACCGACTGCAACAGCGCGTGCCGGATTTGAGTCTGTTTCTGGGCTCGACCTACCCGATCGAGGCATCCAATCTGTTCAAAGGCGTGCAGTTGAAGCATTTCGAGACGCTGGAGCGCAATCTCGCGCCGAAGTTCTTTCTCGACGACAGCACCGGTCGCTACACCGCGATGTTCCCCGACATCGCCTCCGCCCAGCCATGCGTGAAATGCCATAACGAACACCCGAAAAGCCCGCGCAAGGATTGGAAGCTCAACGACGTGATGGGCGCCACTACATGGTCGTTCGCGCGCAAGGACGTGTCGGTCGACGAACTGGTGACCATTCTCGCGGCGTACCGGGCATCGGCGATCGAAAGTTACGAGGCGTATCTGAAGAAGACCGCCGGCTTCGCGCCCGATACGCGACCGCAGATCGGCGAACGATGGCCGGCCGAGGGCATGTTCTTGCCCGATGTCACCACCTTCCGCACCCGCGTCGAGGAACGTAATTCGGCGAAGACACTGGATGCTTTGCTGAAAGCGAAAAACGCGGCAACGCCCACGGCCGCGAACGCCGCGCCCGCCGATGTTTCCGGCCCCCGCGCCGCGAACCGCCCGAAGTCCGCGCCATGAGTACGTCGACGCCGTCCCTACCGCCGCCGCGAACGGCCTATCAGACCGCGCTGGTCACGGCCTCATGGTCGGCCGTCGCCGGCGTGAGCGTCGCCTGTCTGGCGTGGCTTTGGCCGCCGCATCTGGCGCCCTTGATCGCTTGGCAGCGGCTCGACCCGTACAAACAATGGACCGGCTACATTTTGGTCGGGCTGCTCGCCTTCGATCTATCGCTGGCGTTGATCAAACGACGCTTGGTCGCGAGCGGTTCGTTGCGCGCGTTGCAATTGGCGCACCGTATTTTGGGTCTGACCATGCTGGCGCTGTTGGTGATGCACGCCGGTTTCGCGCATCAAGGTTTTCTCAACTTCGCGTTCTTCACCACCATGCTGGTGGTGCTGGCCGGCGCATTGTTGAATCTGTTGCCCAGCCGCCATTTGGGCTCTTGGGGGCAATGGACGACCGCCTTCCACATCGGCGCCGGCTGCATGTTGGCCGCGTTGGCGCTGATGCATTTGTATTTCGTCTACACCTACGCCACGTGAGCCGGCGGATGGCCGCGCGAGCGGCCCTCCGATCGAGTCGGACGAACCGCTCTTCGGCCCGGTGCACTAGCGAATCCCGCCGCGACGGCACGAGACGCTTCGCGCGCCGCGACCGTCTCCATCCCGGCCCGATCCATGCCAACATGCGCGCATGGACAAATCCTTCGACATCATCGTCTTCGGCGCCACCGGCTTCACCGGCCGCTTGGTCGCCGAATATCTCAACAAGACCTACGGCGTCGGCGGCGCGGTGCGCTGGGCGATGGCCGGCCGCAGCGCGGCGAAATTGGCCGAGGTGCGCGACGCGCTGGGCATCTCCGCCGACCTGCCGCTGCTGGTGGCGGACGCCAACGATGCGACCGCCTTGGCCGATCTGGTGGCGAAAACACACGTGGTGTTGACCACCGTCGGCCCGTACCAGCGCTTCGGCGAGCCGCTGATCCGCGCCTGCGCCGCCGCCGGCACCGACTATGTCGATCTCTGCGGCGAACCGGCGTGGATGGCGAAAATGATCCCCGAGCTGCAGCCGATCGCGCAGGCCAGCGGCGCGCGCATCGTGTTCTCCTGCGGCTTCGATTCGATCCCGTTCGATCTCGGCGTGCTGTTCGCGCAGCAGGAAGCGCAAACGCGTTTCGGCGCGCCGCTGGTGCGCGTGCATGGGCGCGTGAAAACGCTCAAAGGCACGTTCTCCGGCGGCACCGTCGCCAGCATGCTCGCGACGATGGAAGCCATCGGCCACGACCCAAGCATCAAACGCGCGCTGATCGATCCATTCTCGCTCACGCCCGGCTTCAAAGGCCCGCGCCAACCCAACGACCATGTCGCCGAATACGACGCGCTGGCGAAGAGTTGGACCGCACCGTTCGTGATGGCGCCGATCAACACCAAGAACGTCCATCGCAGCCACTTTTTGCTGGGGCATCCGTGGGGCGCCGATTTCGTTTACAGCGAACGCACGCTCACCGGCGACGGCGACGCGGGGGAGAAGCGCGCGAAGAAAATGCTGCGGCAATCGAAATTCCAAAACGCGATGCTCGCCTTCGGCCCGACCCGCGCATTGCTGAAGAAATTCGCATTGCCGAAACTCGGCGAAGGTCCGAACGCGGAACAACGCGAAAAAGGCCGCCACGAAAGCCTGTTCTTCGGCGAAACCGCCGACGGCCGCGCGCTGACCGCGAGCGTCTTCGGCGACCGCGACCCCGGCTACGGCTCCACCTGCAAAATGATCTCTGAAGCCGCGCTCTGCCTTGCGCACGACATCGACCGCACTCGCACGCCCGGCGGCGTGTGGACGCCCGCCGCGGCGATGGGGATGACGCTGGTGGAACGCTTGCAGGCGAAAGCCGGATTGACGTTCAAGATTCTCGACCGGTAGTTTCGTAGGGCGGAACCGCCGCAGGCGATTCCGCCATCGAAGTTGCCTACAGCCAACGGCGGAACGCTCGCAGGCGATTCCACTATAGAAGTCGCATTACACATAACGGCGGAATCGCCTGTGGCGGTTCCGCCATACGTTATTAAGCTACCCACACGAAAAGAGCGATCATGAAAAGGCTGTTTTACGCACTTCTTTTCGTCGCATTCGCGCAACCGGCCATGGCGCAGAAGGCGGAGAAAATACCCGGCGAAGGGCAGCAATCGCCTGTCGAACGACCGGAACAGTTACTGGCACCGTCTGCCGAAGCGCAGACCGCGATCGACAAGAATGTGGAACTGGTCCGCAAGACCATGCCGGAGGTCGCGGGCATTCCTTTCGACTACGACGAAGCCTCGATCGAATGGCTCGACGGTTACATCAATCGCATGG
>JAGNNB010000296.1 GCA_017990865.1 Lysobacteraceae bacterium | reverse complement strand
GGCCAAATCCGCCGCCGCCTCGGAGTCCGCGCGCATGACGCCCGACGCGCCGCCTGAGTCCCTGCCCTTCGCCGAACGGCAGAACGCGCTGGGCGCCTACGTCCGCGACCCGGAGCGCGTGCCGCCGCCGCCCGGGATCGAGCCCCGACGCCTGAAAATCTATCGCGAACTGTTCTTCAACAACGTCGAAAGCCTGCTGGCCGGGAATTTCCCGGTGATCCATAAGATTTACGGCGATAAATGGCCCGAATTGATTCACGATTTCTATCGCGAACACGGCTGCCAGACGCCCTTGTTCACCGAATTGCCGCGCGAATTCATGCGCTATCTCGATACCCGCGAAGCCGAAGGCCGCGGCGATCCGCCGTGGTTGCGCGAACTGGCGCACTACGAATGGGTCGAGTTGGCGCTGCAGATCAGCGAGGCGACCATCGGCGACATCCCGCGCGACCCCGACGGCGATCTGCTCGAAGGCCAGCCGCTGCTGTCCCCGCTGGCTTGGCCTTTGGCCTACGCCTGGCCGGTGCATCGCATCGGTCCCGACCATCAGCCCGACGCACCGCCGGAAGGACCGACCCTGCTGATGCTGCGACGCGAACCGGACGGCAAGGTCAGTTTCCATGCCCTCACGCCGCTGACCTTCCGCCTGCTGCAGCGCTTGGACGCCGAACCGACCCTGAGCGGGCGCGATCAGTTGCGGGCGCTGGCCGCGGAAGCCGGCGCGGAGGATGTCGATCGCTTCGTCGCGGACGGCGCATCGCAACTGATTGCATATCGCCACGACGGCACGATACTGGGCACGCGCTCGGCCTGATGCGCCGATCTCGATGGACGGCTCGCGGAACCGATTCGAAAGCGCGCGCGCCCGTCCCGCTCGAAACTCGTCTCGAAACTCTGCTCAAGCGCAAGTCGGCGCCCGGTTTTCGTCTGATAACCTGTGCATATGACCGAAACCGCCGTTCCACCCTCCCCCGAGGCGCGCACTTCGATCCGCAAAATGTCCGACCGCTTCCGCGGCTTTCTGCCCGTGGTCGTGGACGTGGAGACCGGCGGTTTCGATTGGAATCGACACGCGCTGCTGGAAATCGCGGCGCAGCCGATCGAGCTGGACGACGACGGCGCGCTGATTCCCGGCGAGATCGCCAGTGCGCACCTGATCCCGGCACCCGGCACGGAGATCGATCCGCGATCGCTGGAAGTCACTGGGATCAAACTCGACCACCCATTCCGGCTCGCCAAAGCGGAGAAGGACGCGCTGGATCATGTCTTCGCCGCCGTGCGCAACGCGATGCGCAAACACGGCTGCCAGCGCGCGATCCTGGTCGGCCACAACGCGCATTTCGATTTGAACTTCCTCAACGCCGCCGTCGCGCGCACGCAGCACAAGCGCAACCCGTTCCACCCGTTCAGCGTCTTCGACACCGTCACCTTGGCCGGCGTGGCTTACGGCCAAACCGTTCTGGCCCGCGCGGTGATGGCCGCCGGTTTACCCTGGAACGGCGAAGAAGCGCATTCGGCCGTCTACGACACCGAACGCACCGCGGAATTGTTCTGCAAGATCGCGAACAGTTGGCCGCGACAAGACTGAGCTTTGTGGGAGGGTCGGAAGGCCCGAATAGAATCCATCGATTCAAATCGAAGTAGGAATCGGGCCTTCCGGCCCTCCCACAAGATTGTTTCCCTTTGTCGCATCGCCTGGAACAGCACAACGCCCTTCGCCACCGCGACGATAAGACTTTCCGGGTTATTTGCTCTGCGATAGTCGAAAAGCAGGTCCCTCGCTGTGCTCGGGATGACAGGTTCGAATGTTCTGGGGTTTCGCGCGAATCGATGCGCAGAACAGTTGGCCGCGACAAGAATGAGTTTTGTGGGAGGGCCAGAAGGCCCGAATAGAGTCGAGTAGGCATCGGGCCTTCCGGCCCTCCCACAAGATTGTTTCCTTTGTCGCATCGCCTGGAACCACACAACGCCCATCGCCACCGCGACGTTGAGCTTTTCTAGGTGATTCGCTTCGCGATGCCCGAAAAGCAGGTCCCTCGCTGCGCTCGGGATGACAGGTTCGAATGTTCTGGGGTTTCACGCGAATCAATGCGCGGAACAGTTGGCCGCGACAAGATTGAGCTTTGTGGGAGGGCCGGAAGGCCCGAATAGAATCCATCGATTCAAATCGAAGTAGGAATCGGGCCTTCCGGCCCTCCCACATGATTCACTGCCGCTGCCGCACCGCCTCGAACAACGCCACGCCCGTCGCCACGGAGACGTTGAGGCTTTCCACACCAGGGGCATTGGCGAGGCCCGGCATCGGGATCGTGACCAGTTGATCGCAATGTTCGCGGGTGAGACGACGCAGGCCATCGGCTTCGCCGCCCAGCGCCAACGCGACGTTGCCGCGCAGGTCCAGCGCATAGAGCGACGCGGTCGCTTCGCCGGCCAGGCCATAAATCCATACGCCCATCTGCTGCAGGTCGCGCATCGCACGGGCCAGATTGGTCACGCGCACCACCGCGACGCTATCAGCAGCGCCGGCCGAGGTCTTGCGCACCGTGGCATTTACTTGCACGGCTTTGTCTTTCGGAATCACCACCGCGGTAACGCCCGCCGCCGCCGCGCTGCGCAAACAGGCGCCGAGGTTGTGCGGGTCTTGCACGCCATCGAGCACCAGCAGCAGCGCCTTGCCATTGGCCGCTTCGATCAACCCTGGCAAATCGTCTTCGTTATAGCTTTTCGCGGCGGCGTAGCGCGCGACCACGCCCTGATGGCGCAGGCCGCCGGCCACGCCGTCCAGCGCGTTGGTCGCGACGCGGCGCACGTCGATGTCCTTACGGCGCGCGTTCTCTTCGATTTCGGTCAGGCGCGGGTTCTTGGCGCCGGCTTCGATCATCACCTCGCGGACGTGGTCGGCATCATGCTCGACCGCGGCGGCGACGGCGTTGATGCCGACGATCCAGGGAGAGTTCTTCGTCATCCGGCTATTGTGCCGCGAAGCGGGAGGCTTTGCCCGCGCCGCGCTATCATCCGCCGCCCGACGAGACTCGCCCACCGTGCCTTCCCACGCCGCCCACGCTACGCAGATCGCCATCGTCGGCGGCGGCCCCGCCGGGCTGATGGCGGCCGAGGCCGCGATCGCCGCGGGCCTGCGCGTGGACATGTTCGAGGCGAAGGGTTCGGTGGGCCGCAAGTTTCTGATCGCCGGCAAAGGTGGTTTGAATCTGACCCACGGCGAACCGCGCCCCGCCTTCGATGCGCGCTATCGCGAACGCACGGCCGAGGTCGCGCGCTGGTTGGATGCGTTCGATGCCGATGCGCTGCGCGCCTGGGCGCGCGAACTGGGCATCGAGACCTACGTTGGCAGTTCCGGTCGCGCGTTCCCGATGGATCGCAAAGCCGCGCCGCTGCTGCGCGGCTGGGTGCGGCGATTACGCGAACGCGGCGTGCGCTTCCATGTCCATCACCGTTGGCTTGGCTGGGGCGACGACGGCACGCTGCGCTTCGACACGCCCGACGGCGAAATCGGCGTATGCGCCGACGCCACCGTACTGGCCCTTGGCGGCGGCAGTTGGCCGCAACTCGGTTCGGACGGCGAATGGGTGACTTCATTGCGAGCGCACGGTATCGACATCGCGCCGCTGCGTCCGTCGAACTGCGGTTTCGATATCGATTGGAGCGCGCATCTGGCGCAAAAACATGCCGGCGCACCGCTGAAACCTGTCGTGCTGCATTGGCGCGACACGCAGAATATCGAACGCACGCTGCAAGGCGAATGCGTGCTGACCGAAAGCGGCATCGAAGGCAGCGCGGTTTATGCGGCCTCGGCCGATTTGCGCGATGTCATCGCGCGCGACGGCGAAACGACGCTGTGGCTGGATCTCGCGCCGGGTCGCTCGGAAGAACGTCTGCGCATCGATCTGGCGATACCACGCGGTAAACGCAGCATCGGCGAGCATCTGCGTCGTCATACCGGTTTAGACGCTGCAAAAGCGGCGTTGGTGTTCGAAACATTGCCGCGCGAAGAGAGGGAAGATCCCACGCGCATCGCCGCGATCATCAAACGTCTGCCGCTGCGCTTGCGCAGCTCACGACCGCTGGCCGAGGCGATCAGCACGGCAGGCGGCGTGCGCTTGGAAGCGTTGGACGATGCGCTGCAATTGAAAGCGATGCCAGGCGTGTTTTGCGCGGGCGAAATGCTCGATTGGGAAGCTCCGACCGGCGGCTATCTGCTCACCGCTTGCTTCGCCAGCGGGTTGATCGCAGGACGCGGCGCCGCGCAATACATCCGCAATCTCTCTCAATCCCCTCCGTAGAGCGGAGCTCCGCCAACCCTCTCCGGCCACCCCCTGTAGAGCGGAGCAAAGCTCCGCTGATTTCTCAACCCGCAGAGCGGAGCAAAGCTCCGCTAAACATTCCCCAAACCACTCTCACCCAAACCCGACGCACCACCAATACGGATACTCGGCAATCGACGACGCAATCCCAGCGCGCACAGGATTCTCGATGATGTACCGCGCCTGCAGTTCCAGGTCTTTCTCCGTACGTATTCGATGATCGAAGAATCCCGCCTGCCAAACCGCACCGCGCCGATGGAGCGCGGCATTGATTCGATTCGCGCTCGCGCATTTCATTTTCTGGACGATTCTGCTGAGAGTGGATTCCTCAAGACGAAATAACCAGTGCAGGTGATCCGGCATCACGATCCACGCGACGGTCGCTACGATGCCGGTAGCATCGGCCGAATTCAATTC
>JAGNNB010000295.1 GCA_017990865.1 Lysobacteraceae bacterium | reverse complement strand
CGCGCGCCGACGGGACGCTAGATGCGGTGCGTCGACGCCGGTTCAAGCGTGACCTTCGACACCCGCCGCGCCTGCGGGCTCGCGACGGAACGCGTTATCGCCGTCCGATCGCGCGCGCTTTGACGAAAGCGGCGACGCAAGCGCAGAACAGCAGCAGCGACATCGCGTTGACATGCAGGAGGCGCGTCTCGTCGAGCGCGAGATCGAAGCCGAGCCGCGAAAACGAGCGGGTCAACCACATGCCTTCCGGACCCAGATAAGTGATGGATCCCATCAGATAAAAGAACGTGCCGAGGAGAAACGTCGCGGCGGGTCGAATCAAGATCAGGCCCGCGGCCGCCAACGCCAAAATCGCCGGCAGCAGATCCTGGACCGCGAATGCGAAGGTCAGGGTTTGCCGGTCGAGGACGGTGGATTTCGCGATCACGCCGACGCGAACCAGCGCGGCGATCGCCAGCAGCCCCCACAAGCACCATTGCCACCACACCAACCGCCCGGCCATCGTGCGGTTGTCGTCGAACACACCCTCGAATACACCGCCGATCGCACCGCCACTCGCCCCGTCGATCACGGCCTGCGGCGGACGGTAAGGGGAATCGATCTCTCGCGCTTCCGTGGGCGAGTCGTTCATTCGCGCGTTCAGCCGTGAACGCCGTCGATCTCCACCGCCAGTTCGCGGCGGCAAATCGCGGCATGCAGCAGCACGCGGGGCACGGTGTCGCCGAAGCGCGCGTCCAGGGCCTGCGCCACGATCGGCAGGTCTTCCGCATCGCGCACGTACACCTTCAGCCGGGTGCCGTCGCCGAATTGCGCGGGGAGCGTCGGCGCGAGGCGGCGCGCTTCGGCCAACAGGGCGTCGAAATTGGCGAAGGTTTCGCCCAACTGCGCCAACAGTTCGCCGACATGCTGCGAGGCGTGACCGACGACGCTGGCGGTGCCCGACAGCAGCAGCGGCATCGGGCTGCCGGGCGGCGGCAGCATGGCGCGGGCGAAACTCGGCGGCTGCGGGCCGTATTCGCGCGGGTAGCGGTAGGCGCTGACTTGGCGCGGGTTTTCCACCGGCCGGCCGCGGCGGTCGGCGCTCAGCCAATACACCTGCAGGGTGCGGCGGCCGTCGCAGCGGCCGATGGCGGTGGCGGCGGGCAGGCCACGCGGGTCGAAGCGGCCCAAACCGCGGGCGCGGCCCACACAGAACTGGCGATAGCGCTCGGCGTCGCCGACGCCCTGGGTGATGGCGTCGAGGTAATTCCACACCCGCAGCAAATGCGGGGTGGGGTGGTCGGTCTGGAGACCCACCAGCGCGGCGTAGGCGCGCTCGGCGGCCTCGCAGATGTCGCTGTGATCGGGATGCGGACCTGGCGCTTCGTCGATTTCGACCACGCCGAAGGTCAGGCGACCGTCGCTGGCCCAGCGCACTTCGCCGCGTTGGGCATCGCCGCCGTCGCGGCCGGTGCGCACCGGGGCTTGGGTGCGCCAGCGTTCGAACCGGGTTTCGCCGTAGGGCTGCAGCGGAACGCGCAGATAGCGCGGGTCGTCGCAGTGCGGGGCGGTCTCGCCGAAGCCGAACAGCGCCAGGGTGTCGTCGGTCAGCAGCGCGGCCGGGTCCTCGCCACGCACGTAATCCACCGACAACGCGGGTGCGTCGGGGATGTCGGGACGGATCGCTGCGCTCATGCGTGTTCCAGGGACTCGGCCGACGATTTTACCCCGTCGGGCGCTGCCGCCGCCGTTTCGAGGGGCGCGCCGACCGCGCTCGGCGGCATCGCGCCGCCGGCGTCGGCCTGCAGGGTCTCGCCGCTGAAGCTCGCCGTGGTCTGGCGTTTGCGGCGCCAGCGGTCGCGCCAGGCGGTGCGGGCCATGCCCAGCGCGTTCAGCGCGTAGATGAACCGGAACAGCCGCAGCCGGCGGGTAACGCCGGGATGCGCGTAGACGTCGCCGGCCAGCATCGAGATCACCGCCTGCTCGACCTGCAGCACGTTGCGCGGATGGGAGAACAGATGCCGCATCACCGGGCCGGTGAAGCGATAGATGAACCAGGAGAATTCGGCCAAGCCGCCGTCCAATTCCTTGCGCAATGCGCGCTGCAGCCGCGCCTCGCGCGCGGGTTCGCGCAGGGCGGCGTCGACCAGTTCGGCGGTGCGTTCGGCGCCGTGCATGCCCAGATAGACGCCGGAGGAAAACACCGGGTCGATGAAGGCGTAGGCGTCGCCCACCATCGCCCAACCCGGTCCGCACATGCGCGTGCTGCGGTAGGAGTAATTGCCGGTGGCGTGGACCGGCGCGACGCGTTCGGCGCCGCGCATGCGCGTGCGCACCGTCGGAATGCCGTCCAAGGTGCGCTCGAGAAATTCGGCGCCGTCGCCGCGGCGTTGTTTGAGGTAATCCGGCGAACAGACCGCACCGATGCTCATCACGTCGTCGCGCAGCGGAATCAGCCACACCCAGCCGTGTTCGAATTGCTCGATGGTGATATTGCCGGCGTTTTCGCCGGGCCGACGCTCCACGCCGCGATAGTGGCTGAACAAGGCCGCGGATTGATGTTGTTCGAGTTTGCGCTTGGTTTTCAGGCGATTGCCCAGGAACGTGTCGCGGCCGCTGGCGTCGATCAAATAGCGCAGGCGGATCTCGAACGTCCGGCCGTTGTCGTCGCGCGCGTAGGCGACGGTCGGGCGGTCGTCGGCAGCGAAGGACACGCCGGTCACCGCGACGCCGTCGCGCGCGTCGGCGCCGGCCGCGCGCGCGTTGTCGAACAGCAGCGCGTCGAATTCGTCGCGACGCACTTGGAACGCGTGATCCGGCCCCGGATACAGCGTGCGATCGAAGCGGAACACGTTCGTTTCGCCGTCGCCGCCGGGCCGCGGGAAATCCGCGCCGGTTTTGCGTATGCCGATGGCTTCCACTGCGGCCAACACGCCCAAGCGTTCGAGAATCGGCAGATTCATCGGCAGCAGCGATTCGCCGATGTGGAAACGCGGATGCTGCGCTTTCTCCAGGCACAGCACGCGCCAACCGCGACGGGCCAACAGGGTGGCGGCGGTGCTGCCGGTGGGGCCGCCGCCGATCACCAGGACATCGCAATCAAGGACCGCGTCCGGGGCATCGGACAGCGCATCGGACGGCACGTCAGACGCCGCGCTCGCCGAACCGACGTTTCTGCCTTTTCCGCTGTCGATGCTCGACATTTCGGCCAAAACCAACCTCGTACTCTTCTGGTTCATCGCTCGGGCTGGCATGATACCGCGCGGTTACGGTGTCGCCGTCGTTCGAACGACGCGCGGCCCGCCGCTCCGGTGCCCCACGCCGGCCCGGTCGCTGCCGTTCGCCGCGAATGTGAATTCGCGTTCACGGCCGCGTTGTCGTTCTCCGTTTCGATTCTCTTGGATGCTTCGCATGTCTTCACTCACGCCCGCCGAACTCGCACTGGCGGAATTGCTCGTCGAAAGCTTGAACCTGGACGGCGTCGCGCCCGCCGAGATCGCCCCCGAAGCGCCGCTGTTCGGCGCCGGCCTGGGCTTGGATTCGATCGACGCCCTGGAGCTGTCGCTGGCGATCAGCAAACGCTACGGTTTCCAATTGCGTTCCGACAACGAAGACAACCGGCGGATTTTCGCGTCGTTGCGCGCGCTGTCGGCGCACGTCGAGCAGCACAAGAGCGCGTGACCGCCTCCGTCGCGCAGCGATGAGCGTCTGCGCTGCGGGTGTGTTCGCTGCTGGCGTACCTGCCGTTGGCGTATTGGGCCGGCACCACGTCCTCGCCCGGCTGGGCCGCCGCCGCCCTGGTCGATCTGGTCGTTTTGGTGTTCATCGAAGCCCTGTGCGCGCCGCGCCTGGGGGCCTGGTTCGCCGCGGCGTTGAGTCTCGCGGCCATCGCCGGGCTGGTGGCGATCGATCTGGTCATGGTGCCGGTGCTGCTGGTGCCGGTGGCGTTCATCGGCATGGTGGCGTGGTGGTTCGGGCGCAGCCTGCGCGCCGGGCACACGCCGCTGGTGACGCGGATCGTCGCCGGCATTTACGGCCAGACGGTCGAGCAATTGAGCCCGCAGCATCACCGCTACACCCGGCGGCTGACGCTGTTCTGGGCCGGCCTGTTGACCACGCTGGCGCTGGTGAATCTGTCGCTGGCGCTGATCGCCGTCCCCGACGGCGTGCTGGCCCGCCTCGGCGTCGCAGCGCCCATCACCGTCACCCGCGCGCAGTGGTCGCTGTTCGCCAATGTGCTGAATTACGGCGTGGTCGGCGGCGCGATGGTGATCGAATACCACTGGCGCAAGCGCGTGTTCCCGCAGCGGCCCTACCGCAATTTCGTCGAATTCATACGACGGATGGCGGCGTTGGGCCCGGGGTTCTGGCGCGACCTGTTCCGTTGACCGCTGCGACGCGCCCGCACGCTACCCTGTCCCGCTCATGACCCTCGACGCCGCTCCCGACACCCTTCGTTTCTCGATCCCCGCCGATCACCCCTGCCTGCCCGGGCATTTCCCGGGGCGTCCGGTGGTGCCGGGCGTGGTCGTGCTCGACCGCGTGTTCGCGGCGATCGAAGCCGCCGAGGTCGCTGATGCCGGCAGCGGGACGGGTTCGGCTCAGGTGCGTCTGCCGCAGGTGAAGTTCGTGCAGCCGCTGCTGCCCGAACAAGTCGCGCGGATCGAACTGGAGCGCCTGCCGACCCACGACGCGCTGCCGCGCTGGCGTTTCAAGGTGCTGCGAGAAGCCGATGGCGCGGTGCTGGCCAGCGGCGATGTG
>JAGNNB010000294.1 GCA_017990865.1 Lysobacteraceae bacterium | reverse complement strand
TGGGCTTCGCTTCGTGGGCTTCGATTCGTGGGCTTAGATTGATCGACGTCGTTTGATTGACGCAGATTGATCGACGCCGATTCATCGACTTATTTTCTCCACGCGTTTTCGCGGAAAGCGTGCGGCAAAAAAAACGGCCCGCCGAAGCGGGCCGTTTGATGTGCTGGTATAGCGTTCGAGCCGGCTCAGTATTTCACGCGGAAGGTTACGCCGTAGGTGCGCGGCGCGCCCAGGAACGCATTCCACGAACCCGTCTGCAACGGCGCGTCGAACCCGACCTGCATGTACTCTTCATCGGTGATGTTTTGCGACCACAGCTCCACGTTCCAACGCTGATCGCGTGCGCCGATCTCGAAACGCGCATTGGCCAGCGTGTAGGCATCTTGCTGCTTTTGCGGATCGAGATCCGAACCGGTGTTGTACTCGCTCATGTACTTGGCGCCGAGATGCGCGCGAGCCACCAGGCTGTCGCCGAAGTTCCACTTGTAACCGATCGAACCCACCGCCGACCACTTCGGCGCGAAGCTTGCGGTGCTACCCGGCAACAAAGCCAGGTCGGCATCCGGCAGCGGGTCGTTGCCGTATTGCGTATCGGAGTAAGTCAGGCCGCCTTGGAACATCCAGTTGCCTTTCTGCCACAGCAGATCGGCATCGACGCCCTGCGAGGTGACGGTCGGGATCGAACGCACGACGAAGCTGGTGCCGAGGAAGCTGTTGAGCTGGAAGTCGGAATATTCCTGATGGAACAGCGTGGCGTTGAGCAACAGGTTGCCGCCCAACCACGTGGTCTTCGCGCCCAACTCGTAGCTGTCGACGAACTCGCCATCGAACGAGGTGTCGTCGACCGGCACGATGCCGGACACGCCGCTGGACAGGCCGGTGTTCGACTGCACGCGATCAAGGTTGAAACCGCCGGCCTTGTAACCGCGCGCGGCGGAGAAATACGTCATCAGGTGATCGTTGAAACGATAGGCGGCCTTGAAGGTACCCGACCATTCTTTCTCGTCGCGATCCTGCGAGGTGGCGCGACCGTTATGACGCACGTTGGTCCACGGCAAGCACGAGAAGCCGACGACCTGCGGCGCGGCGGCCGAGGCTTGCGCGACGCTCAGACCGCGCGCGACCAGGGCGGCGACGACCTGCGCGGGATTGGTGAGCATCGCCGCGCAACCCAGACCGCCGTTCGGATTGGTGTAGCGCGATTCGAGCTCTTTCTTCTCGCGGGTGTAGCGCAGGCCGAGCGTAAAGTCGAGCGCGTCGGTCGCATGCCACGTATTGTTGGTGAACAAGCCCATGCTCTTGGACTCTTGCCTGTAACGGTCGTTGGCCGCATGGCCCGCGAACACGGTGCCGAACGGGCGGCCCGACGCCTGCGAGAGGAACAACGGTGCGGTCGGGCTGGTGCCCAGCACGGGGTTGATGCGCGAGAGAAGGGCGATCGACAGATACGGCTCGTAGGCCGAACCGACACGATAGGCTTCGTTGCGGGTCAGGGTTTCGTCGGCGTAGAAACCGCCCACCAACCAATCGAACGAATCGGTGGCACCGGCGAGTCGGATCTCCTGGCTGAAGGTGTCGAAACCGGTGAAGGTGTCGTCCTTCTTCCCGTTGCGATAGATCAAATCCGCGGAGCTGTAGTCGAAGTCGATGCCGTTGATGGACGACCAATCGCGCTGCGCGGTGATGGAGGTCAACGTGGCCTCGCCGAACCACGGCGTTTGCCAGTCGACTTGCGCGGAAAAGCCCTGGTCCTTGATGTATTGCTCCGACTCGCGATTGCTCCACGCGACGCGGTTGAAGGGGTCGGCGACGGGAGCCACGCCGCTGTCGGCGGACAAGGCGTCGATGATCGCGGCGGTCGGGCCGCGGACGATGGTGACGCCGGCGCAGCAGTTTTCGTCGCGATTGCTGAAATCGGCGCTGAGGTTGATCTTCAGCGTGTCGGACGGTTCGAGCAGCAACTGGCCGCGGAAGGTGTGGAAATTCTGGTCCTGATCTTCGCGGTTTTGCCGCGGGCCGGCGCCGGTGTTGACGTCCAGATAACCGTCGCGCTTGCGCTTCGCGGCGTACAGCCGGAACGCCGCGCGATCGTTGAACGCATCGCCGTACGAAGCCGACACGCCGAACATGCCGTAATTGCCGACGGTGACTTCCGCCTGCGCGTTCTGCTGATAGGTCGGGCGCATGGTGACGACGTTGACGACGCCGGCGGACGTGTTCTTGCCGAACAGCGTGCCCTGCGGGCCTTTCAGCACTTCGATACGTTCGAGTTCGCCCAGATCGGTGAAACCGACGCCGTTGCGCGGGCGGTAGACGCCGTCGATGACGATGCCGACCGACGATTCGAGACCGGCGTTGTCGCCCACGGTGCCGATGCCGCGAATACGCGCGACGGTCTGGGACTCGCTCTGGGTGCTGGTGACGGTGAGGCCGGGCACGACCGCCTGCAGATCTTTGATGTCGCGAACGCCGCTGTCTTCCAGCAATTGCTGGGACAGGGCGGTGACCACCACCGGGACGTCTTGCAGCGCTTCTTCACGCTTCTGGGCCGTCACCGTGATTTTGTCCAGCGTCGTCGCCTCTTCGTCGCCGCCGTCCTGCGCGTAGACGACAGAAGCGGGACTTACGCCGATCAGAACCATCAGTACTGCGCGGGCGAGCGTGTTGTGTCGCGGTGCGTGCGTCGTCGTCATACCGTCATGCTTCATGGGTTCCCCTCAATCTTATGGAAGTCGATCGGTGTCGTTATCGCGGTATCGTCGCGTCGAGCCGGTAACCGACGCATCGCACGTCGTGCCCTGTTCGATCGTTCGGAGTTGGCGGATCGGCGTTCGGGCTGCGGCTTGCTCTTCGCTGGCGCACCATTGGGCCGCGGCCCGATCCGAGGCGGACGGTAACACATCTTTAACGGCGAAGATGACGCTATGCAGCACAGCGAAAAATCGAACCGGCTGGCATACTTGCACGCCAATTAGCCAGCCCGATCGCCAGCCCGATAGCCAGCCCGTTAGCCCGCCCGCCTCCGCTCGCTGCGGCCGCACGTTCCGACCCCTCCGTGACCCAGTCTCCTGCCTCGTCCCGTGCCGGCCCCGACCAGCACACCCCGCTCATGCGCCAGTTCTTCGCCGCCAAGGCGGAGCACCCGGACGTGCTGTTGTTCTTCCGCATGGGCGATTTCTACGAGCTGTTCTACGACGACGCCCGCAAAGCCGCGCGCCTGCTCGACATCACCCTGACCCAGCGCGGTGCTTCAGCCGGGCAGCCGATCCCGATGGCCGGCGTGCCTGTCCACGCCTACGAGGGCTATCTGGCGCGCTTGGTCGCGCTGGGCGAGTCGGTGGCGATCTGCGAGCAGATCGGCGACCCGGCGCTGGCCAAGGGCTTGGTCGAACGCAAGGTGGTGCGGGTCGTCACCCCCGGCACCGTCACCGACGAGGCCTTGCTGCAGGACCGCCGCGACACCTTATTGATGGCCGTCGCGCGCTCGGCCTCGGCCAAGCAAACCGGGTACGGGCTGGCCTGGGCCGATCTGGCCGGCGGCCGGTTCCTGGTCAGCGAAGTCGTCGGCGACGATGCGCTGGAAGCCGAGTTGGCGCGTCTGGAGCCCGCCGAACTGCTGCTGCCCGACGAAGAGGGCTGGCCGCTGGGTGCGACGACCCGCACCGGTCTGCGCCGTCGCGCGCCGTGGCTGTTCGACGCCGATACCGGCCGCCGGCAACTGCTGCGTTTCTTCGATGTGCACGACCTCAGCGGTTTCGGCATCGACGAGGCCATGCCCTGCAAGGGCGCGCTGGCTGTCGCTGCGGCGGGCGCGCTGCTGGGCTATGTCGAAGAGACCCAGAAGCAGCGTCTGCCGCATCTCACCGCGATCCGCGTGGAGACCGGCGACGAAGCCATCGCGATGAACGCGGCCACGCGTCGCCATCTGGAATTGGATACGCGCCTCGACGGCGACACCCGGCACACCCTGCTCGGCGTGCTGGACACCACCGCCACGCCGATGGGCGGACGTCTGCTCCGCCGTTGGTTGCATCGCCCGCTGCGTGACCGTCGCGTGCTGCGCGAACGCCACGATGCGGTGCGCACGCTGATCGAACGCCGCCTCGACAGCGACTTGCGCGATGCGTTCCGCGGCCTGGGCGATATCGAACGCATTTTGTCGCGCATCGCCTTGCGCAGCGCGCGTCCGCGCGATCTGTCCACGCTGCGCGATGCGCTGGGTATGTTGCCGAGCGTGCGCGAAACGCTGGCCGTCGCCGATTCGCCGCGTTTGAACGCCTTGCGCGCGGAAATGGGCGAACACGATGCGCAGGCGGACTGGTTGCGCCGCGCCATCGCCCCGCAGCCGCCGCTGCTGGCCCGCGACGGCGGCGCCATCGCCGACGGTTACGACGCCGAACTCGACGAATTGCGTCGACTCAGCACGCATGCCGACCAATTCCTCGTCGACTTGGAAGCGCGCGAACGCCAGTCCAGCGGCATTCCGACGCTGAAAGTCGGTTACAACCGCGTACACGGCTATTACATCGAAATCAGCAAAGGCCAAGCCGACAAGGCTCCGGTGCATTACACCCGTCGCCAAACCCTAACCGGCGCCGAGCGCTACATCACCGAAGAACTCAAAGCCTTCGAGGACAAAGTGCTGTCGGCGCGCGAGCGTTCGCTGACGCGCGAGAAGCTGCTGTACGAAGGCGTACTGGACGAGTTGAATCTGCATCTCGAAGCGCTGAAGCGCTGCGCCG
>JAGNNB010000293.1 GCA_017990865.1 Lysobacteraceae bacterium | reverse complement strand
CTTGGCCGCGGCTTTGAAGGCCTTGGCGTGGCGGTCGAGTTTCGGCGCTTCCACTTTGCCTAAGCCCTCATGCGCCGGTTCGCCCGGCGGGGTGGCGGCGGTGAAGCGCAGGTATTCGCGCGCGCCGGGCAGCTTGCGGGTGCCGTAGACCAGCACGCCGTCCTGTTCGCGCTCGTACAGGGTGCCGCTGAACACGCCCATCTCGCCCCAGAGGTTCGGGGTCTGCACGGCGTCGTCGGGAATCTCTTTCGCCTCGCACTGCGAGCCCGGCTCCGGCGCGGTGGAGAGGCTGACGGTACCGGCGCGCACGCAGCGGTAGACCGTGCGCGCTTCGACCGCGCCAACGATGCCCAGCGCGCAGACGCACAGCGCCGCCCACGCCAGAAGAAAGCGTACGCGGAAGCGGGATGGGGACGCGGGGCGGGACATGGCGCGGATTTTAGGCGCCACCCTCGCCATCGGCCCATGCCGTCGGTCGTGGCCGTTCAGTTTCGCGGTCGGCCGGAGGGCAGGCTGAGCCGCGCGATCGTCCGGGCCAGGGCCATCGCGGCTGGGCGGAACAGGTAGGCGGCGACGATGGCCGCGGGCAAGGCGATGCTCCAGGCCTTGAGCCAGCGCAGCGCGAACCCCGGCTCCAGGCCGGTATTGATCGCGGTGACGACGCCGGCCACGAAGGCCGACATGAACGTCGCCAGCGTGCCCGGCAATAAGCGCTGCGCGCGGGCGACGACGGCCGCATCGTGTTCGGTGGGATTCATCGGTCGGAGTCGTGAGTGTGGGGTGGCGTGCGTGGGTGTCGCTTCGCGCGGTCGGTGCGCGTTGTCGGTTTAGGCGCTGCGCTCGACGATCTCGCGCATGTGCCGCAGCTTCGGCGAGACCAGCGGAATGGTCAGCATGGTGCTGGCCACCGCCATCAGCAGCAGCGCGGTGAACGTGGCGCTGGTGATGATGGCTTTATCCAGCAGCACATTGGCGAAGATGATCATGATCAGCGCCTTGGTTTGCAGCAGCCAGCCGATGATCGACGCCTCGCCCGGCGCCCATTTCAAGATGCGACCGGCCAGATGCACGCCCGCCAGCTTGCCGGCGAGCTGCGCGACCAGCAGCGCCGCCGCGGCGACGAACACCATCGCGCCGCCGACATCCCAATTGGTGCGCAGGCCGGTGCTGAGGAAGAACACAGGCATGATCGTCAACAACACGTTATGGCGCAGCGTGTCCATTTTTTCCTGATCGAACCAGTGATGGTCCATCACCATGCCGGCGAGAAACGCGCCGACCATGAAATGCAGCCCGCTCCAATCGGCGCCGAACGCGCATGCGGCCAGCCAAATCAGCGCGACGTACCAGCGGTCGCGTTCCTGCAGCCACCGCATCAATTTGCGGAAGCCGACGCAGGCGACGGCGAAGATCGCGAGAAACGCGGCTTGCCGACCGATGCGTTCCCAATCCATCAGCACCAGGGCGAGCACGCCCCAGATCGCCACGTCGTCCAGACTGGCGTAACGCAGGATGCGCTGACCCATCGGTTGACGCAGGATTTCGAGTTTTTCCATGAACAGGATCAGGATCGGCAGCGCCGTGACGGCGCACGACATGCCGACGCCGACGACGAATTGCCACGGCAGGCCTTTGTCGCCGATCCAGCCGTCGAAACCCAACATGCCCAGCGCGACTGCACTACCGAACGCCAACGGCGTGCCCAGCGCCAACCCCGCGGTGATCCCGGTTTCGCGGCGATGTCGCCACGCGGCGCTCAAATCCAATTCGATGCCGGCGATCCACACGAACAACATCACCGCCCACCACGCCAGGCCGTTGAGCGACTGGATCACGTCCTTGGTGAAGACGAATTGGTAGTACTCGGGAAACGCCGCGCCCAACACGCCCGGCCCCAGCAGAATGCCGGTGAGAATCTGCACCACCACCAGCGGCGCGTAATACTCGGTGCGCCCCACCCGCCAGATCAGATACGGCACGGCGAAGATGATCGCCATCGCGATCAAAAACAGCTCGGTGGTGGTGATGGTGTGGGGCATGGGGAGGCGGGCAACCGGCAGGCGCACAAGCGTCCGGGGTTCGGCCCGGAAAATCAACGCCTGTTTTCTTCCTGCGTTGAGGCGGCTTAAGTTCGCTGGCCCGATCCCCCTAACTTGCGCGAGATAACCAACAAGTCACCGCAGCTCGTCGAGGATTGCCGACACCTTCGCAGAAGGTGGTCAAAGGTCTCGGACTACGGGTGTAGCAATTCACACCATGAAAGTTTATCGGCGCATCGAAATTTTCTTCGTGGCGCCGTTGTTTCCGATGAGCGGCGGGAATCGCGTAAATAATTTCTTCATCATGTCTTATCAATAGCGCCTATTTTTCTCGGGGACACGGGATCAAATTCCGCTATCAATGTTTTTGTAAGAAACCTGCTGTCGCAGACAGCCACCCGCCTCCTGGGGCTATAGATCACTATGCGCCATCCCGACAATCCCTTTGGAACTTTCAAGGACGATGCGCCCCGTCTAGAAGCCGTGCGCTTGCGGGAACGGCGGCGCTTGTGGCTTGGTCTCGCCAGTATGTGTGCGGTCACACTGATCTGCCTTTTCAGCGACCAACCCGCGAACATTGCAAGTTCGTTGGGCCTGATCGTTCAAGCGTTGATGCGCTGAATCTTCCTGCAGTGGGGCTTCCTCCGCATAGGTCCCCCCACCCTCGCGTGCTACGCTCTCGCCGTCGTTTCGCGAGCAGAGGCGTAACCCTTTGATTTTTCGTGCATTGCCCCTTGTGGCGGCGGTCGCGGTGAGCCTGACGCTCGCCGCCTGCGCCACTCAAAAGCCGCCCGCCAAGCCGGCGCAGCCGCTGAAAGACCTGTCGGCGCCCGCGCCGGGGCCGGCCACGCCCAAACCCGCCGCGGCGCCCGAGGCCGGCTCGATGCCGAAAGTGCCGCAGCCGCCGGAGCGCCCGGTGGCGCCGCCGTCGGCCACCGATCCGGCCATCCCGCGCGAGCAGCGTATCGCCGCGTTCGTGGATTACGCCGCAACCACTTATGGCGTCGCGCCTGAGCGCATCCGCGGCGTGTTGGCGCAGGCCGAATACAAACAATCGATCATCGACGCGATCACCCGTCCGGCCGAGGCGGTGAAGCCCTGGCGCGAATACCGCACGATCTTCCTCACGCCCGCGCGCATCGACGGCGGCGTCGCGTTCTATCGCGACAATCGCGCGGCGCTGGACCGTGTGTCCGCGCAGACCGGCGTGCCGGCCGAGTACATCGTCGCGATCGTCGGTGTGGAAACCTCGTACGGCCGCAATACCGGCAGCTATCGCGTGCTGGATGCGCTGTACACGCTGGCGTTCGATCATCCCAAGCGCGCGCCGTTTTTCGCCGGCGAATTGGCGCAGTTGTTCGCGTTGACCGCGCAGGAACCGCAGCTCGATCCGCTCACGCTCAAAGGAAGTTACGCCGGCGCGATGGGCATGGGCCAGTTCATGCCGTCGAGTTATCGGTTGTGGGCGAAAGACGGCGATGGCGACGGTCGTCGCGATCTGCTCACGCACAAGCCCGATGTGTTCGCGTCGATCGCGAATTATTTCGTGGTCCACGGTTGGCAGCCCGGCGGTCCGGTCGCGGCGCGCGCCGCGTTCGACCCGGCCGCCGTCGAATTCGTGCCGGAGACGCTCGAACCCGCGCATTCGCTGCAAGCGCTGGCGCAACGCGGTTATCGCCCGATGCCCGGCGAACCGTTGCCGGCCGATCCCGCCGTCGAGGGCGCTACCGTCGTGAATTTCGACGGCGACACCGGCCGCGAATATTGGGTGGGCTACCGCAATTTCTACGTCATCACCCGCTACAACCGTTCGCCGATGTACGCCATGGCGGTGCATCAGTTGGCGCAGGCGATTCGCGCGGGCGCCGATGCGCCCGTGTCGACCGCCCCCGCCGGGAGATAAGCGCATGCGTCGTTCCGCGTCGTTGTTCTGCGCGTTCGTTTCGATGTCGATCCTCGCCGGTTGCGGCAGCGCGCCGAAAAAAGACGCGCCGCCCGTCGCGCACGCGCCGCGCAGCGAGCCGGCATCGCCCGCGGACGCCGAACTCAAGCGTTCTCCGTACGCGCCCGCGCAGGAAGATCCGAGCAAGCGCGGCGATTACGTCGCCGGCGGTCTGTACGCGCCGCACGTCAAGGACAGCGTGCCCGACTACGTGCCCGACGTGGCCGCGATTCCCGAGCCGGAAGTGAAGGACGAGCCGCGCTCGCGTTTCGGCAACCGCAGTTATTCGGTGCTGGGCAAGACCTATCGCGTGCTGGAATCGGGCGAGGGTTATCTCGAAGAAGGCCTGGCCTCGTTCTACGGCAAGAAATTCCACGGCCGCTTGACCTCGAACCAGGAGGTCTACGACATGAACACGTTCAGCGCCGCGCATCGCTCGCTGCCGCTGCCCAGTTACGTGCGCGTGACCAATCTCGATAACGGCAAGTCGGTGGTGGTGCGCGTCAACGATCGCGGCCCATTCCATTCCGGTCGCATCATCGATTTGAGTTACGCCGCCGCGGTGAAGCTGGATTTCATCCGCAAAGGCACGACGCGAGTGGAAGTGCGCGCGTTGTTGCCGGACGACCCCGAAAATCGACGCACGCTGTCGCGTCGCGAACGCACGCGCCGCGAGCGCGCCGCGCAAAACGCATCGCCGCCCGCGGTCGAGACCGTCGCTGCGGTCGCGCCGGCAGCGCCGACGACGCCCGCCGATCCGGCA
>JAGNNB010000292.1 GCA_017990865.1 Lysobacteraceae bacterium | reverse complement strand
GAACAACGCGATGCCGATGGCGAGCGAAATCGAGATCAAGGTCATGATGATCGTGTCGATCTCCATGAACAGCACCAGATAGAACGTGGTCAGGATGGTGCCGCCCGCGGAGCCGAGGGTCGAGACGAAATACAGAATGCCCGCCTCGCGGCCCGCTTTGGCGACGTCGCGCACCAGCAGACGCACCGCGTACGGCGAGACCATGCCCGAGAAGACGGTGGGCGCGCCGAACAACAACGCCGACCCGAGCAGCGAACCGTATCGGGGGTCCGGCACGGCATACGACAACATATCCAGCATCCAATCGCCGGCCAGCAGGATCGGCAGCGCCAAGGTCGCTTCGAACATCAACAACAGGCCCAAGGTCTTCAGCGCGGGCGTCTGCAAGGACAGTTTGCCGCCGATGAGATAGCCGATGGCCAAGCAGGTCATGAAG
Source organism: Lysobacteraceae bacterium (assembly GCA_017990865.1). Classification (GTDB taxonomy): domain Bacteria; phylum Pseudomonadota; class Gammaproteobacteria; order Xanthomonadales; family Xanthomonadaceae; genus Lysobacter_I. Next base: position 4,311 of record JAGNNB010000292.1, on the reverse strand, counting down.
ACAGTGATCAACGCGCCCCAGACGAAGATCGAGTTGCCGAAGTAAGGCGCCAGCAGCCGTCCGCCGAGGAGCTCGACACCCATGACGAAAAAACCGCTCCAGGCCGCCGCGAGATAGATCGCGGGGTTGCGCCACGCGGGCGAGGTGGCGGCGGCCGCCAAGTCGTTCGAAAAGGCGTGTCGCTCGGACGGCGTTGTGCTCATGCAGGGCTTCCTTGGGTGAGAGAACCTGAGATTCGCGCGCTCCCCGTACCCGACGGCGCGGCGTTCCGCCGTTGCCGGTGCGGATCGAGGAGGGCGAACGTCCGATTATGCCAGTCTCGGCCGCGCGACCCACGCACCACCATCGTCTTGCCGATAGGCCTGCAGACGGCGCGGGCATGCGGAGTCGCTACGTGATCCGGCCCATTCGATGTAAGGTCTACTTGACATGTCGACGGATAAATGTAATCTAGACATTACATTTAGTATTTCCGAGGTGACATCGTGCGTAGCTTATCGGGTGGAAAAGGGCTGAGCTTGCTGCTGATGTTGGCGGGGCTGGCGCTGTGGATGCTGCTCGCGGGCCCGGGCCGTTTGTTCGGCATCTCGACCGGGCAGCTCGGCATCGTCGTGCTGCTGGCGGGCACCTGGGCGTTGCTCTATGCCGTTTCGCGGATCCCGCGCGATGCGCTCGACGTGGCGGCGTCGCCCGCCGAATGGAAGGCGCGGATCGGCACGGTGTTCTGCCTGGTGGCGGTCGTCTACTTTCTCGCCAATGCCCATGTCTTCAACGATGCGCCGATGCGGCAAAACCCGGAAGCGGCGGTGGTCGGCCGTCATCTTGTGTTGCTGCTGGTCGCGTGGGCCATCCTGTCGAGCATGGTGGCTTCGCGTTGGAAAGGCGCGGTGGAAACGGACGAACGCGACCGCGATATCGCCATCGCCGCCGCCGGCTGGGGCCACAGTGCGCTGATTTTCTGCATCGTCGGGTTTGCGGTGACGCTGGGTTTCACGCCGGCCGAAAAACTCGAATGGGCGACGCCGCCGATGATCGGCAATCTGCTGATCTTCGCGCTGATGTGGGGCTGGTTGTGCGAGTACGTGGCGACCTTGGTGTTGTATCGTCGCGACCGAGCGCAAACCGCATGAGCGACCTGTCATGAGCTGCATCTCGATCGTCAATTCGATTCGCCGCCTGCGCTTCGAACGCGACGAAATGACCCAGGAAGCCTTGGCGCAACGCTGCGGCGTGACCCGGCAGACCATCATCGCGCTCGAAGCCGGGCGTTATGCGCCGTCGCTGGAACTTGCGTTCAAAATCGCGCGGGCGTTCGACGTCGGCGTGGAGGAGGTATTCCAATGGAAGACCGAGCCATGACGATGCCGCTCGCTCGCGTGTTCGCGTTGTCGGCGCTGATTTTGTTCGTGGCCGCTGCGATCGCGTTCGGGATGCAGCCGTGGGCGACAGCGATCGATTACGCGCATCGCACGCATCCGCTCTCGTGGCTGGGCGCGGATGGCGTGCCCGGCGGGATGTGGTTCGATGCGCTGGGGTTCGTGTTGCCCGGCGCGCTCGCTGCGACGGCGCTGTGGCCGCTGCGGGATGCGTTGCCGACGGCGGCGGGATGGCCCGCGCGGATCGGCGCGCGGCTGACGCTGCTGTCGGCATTCGCGTTCGCCGCGCAGGGGCTGCTGCCGATCGACATCGACGACCTCGACGGCACCGCCAGCGGCTTGCATGGCATCGCCTGGACGCTGTGGTGGATCGCGTTCGCTGCGGGCAACGTCGGTTTGGCCTGGGGTTTTCGCAAATGGCGCGATCTGACCGATTGCACCGTCGCATCCCTCGCGGCGCAGGTCGTGCCGCTTTGCGCATTCTTCGCGCAAACGGTCATGCCGATCGCGCTCGCGCAGCGGCTCGCCTTCGTGCTGTGGTTTTTGTGGATCGTGTGGATTGCCGGTCGCTATCGTCGGTTGCGTGGCGACGGCTGAGCGACGGCAGCGAAGCGACAACGGAGGGTCGCGTCAGCCGTGCTTGATCTTCATCGCCAGGATCGATGCCGACAGCAGGAACGTGACGATATTCGAGAGAATCATCGGCATCGAATTCAGTGCGATGCCGTAGACCAGCCACATCGCGATCCCGCCGGTGAACACCACGTACATCCCCAGCGAAATGCTGCGGGTGTCCTTGGTGCGAATGGTTTTCACCGCCTGCGGCACGAAGGCGAGTGTCGTCATCGCAGCGGCGACGTAGCCGGTCCATTCCAGATTCATGGCGGCCATCAGCGCGCCGATCCGGCGAGTTCGCGGTAGACCTTGCCGTCCTTCATCACGAAATCCACCTTCATGACCTGTTGGATATCGATCAGCGGATCGCCGGGCATCGCGATGATGTCGGCGCGTTTGCCGGGTTCGAGCACGCCTTGATCGTCCACGCCCAGCACCTCCGCCGCGTAGAGCGTCGCCGACTGCAGCGCGTAAGCAGCAGGCATACCGGCTTCGACCATGTAGACGAACTCGCGCGCGTTCTCGCCATGCGGACTGACGCCCGAGTCGGTGCCGAAGGCGATCTTCACGCCTGCTTTGTAGGCTTTCGCGGCGGTTTGCTGGATCAGTGCCCCGATCCGCGCGGCTTTCGGCCGTACCACTTCGGGGTAGTAGCCGTCGATCTTCGCCTTGTCGGCGACGAAACGCCCGGCGGTGATGGTCGGCACGTACCAGGTGCCTTTCTGCTTCATCAGCGTCATCACCTCGTCGGTCATGTACGTGCCGTGCTCGATGCTGGTCACACCGCCGAGAATCGCGCGTTTCATGCCTTCGGTACCGTGCGCGTGCGCAGCGACGCGATAGCCGTAGTCGCGCGCGGTATCGACCACCGACTTGATTTCGTCCACCGTGAACTGCGGCGCGTCGCCGGAGCGCGCGTAGCTGAGGACGCCGCCGGTGGCGGTGATCTTGATGACGTCGCTGCCGTCTTTGTAGCGCTGACGCACCGCTTGTCGGGCGTCGTCGACCGAATTGACGACGCCTTCGGTCGGGCCGGGCGGGCCGATCAAATGCGAGAGCGCCGAGTTGTAGCCATTGGTGGGGTCGGCGTGGCCGCCGGTGGTCGCGATCGACTTGCCCGCGGCCCACACGCGCGGACCTTCGATCAAGCCCTGGCCGATGGCGTCGCGCAGATGCGGCGCCGCTTCGCCGCCCAGATCGCGCACGCTGGTGAAACCGGCCATCAGCGTTTTGCGCGCGAAGCTGACGCCGCGCAGCGCGAAATCGGTCGGATCGAGCCGAAAATCCTCCTCGTATGCGCGTGGGTTGGATTCCTCGCCCAGGTGCACGTGCAGATCGGTCCAGCCGGGGCTGCAAGTATGGCCGCTGAGATCGACGACCGTCGCTTCGGGAATCTCCGCGCGGCCGTCGCGCACCTCGGCGATCTTGCCCGCGCGCACCACGATGGTCTTCGCGCCCAGCATGCGTCCGCTGCGGCTATCGAAGACCCGCTCGCACTGCAGCGCGTAGGTATTGCCGGGGCCATCCGCGGCGAATGCCGCGCCGTGAGCGGCAAGAAGAGCGAAGGCGAGGGCGGAGATACGCGGCATGATTCGAGCCTCTGGTGTCGAGGCTCGGATCATAGCCGGTAACGCTGTCGTCGGTAATGCGACGAGAGCTCACGCGACGCTAGTTCACGCGATGATAGCTCACGCGATGATGACTCACGCGACGGCGGGTCGCGCGAATATCCGCGGAGCGTGTTCGGGTCGCACGGACCCGAGCGCCGGGCGAAGCCTAAAGCGTTATATCTTGATTTCCATCGCATCCACTTTCACCGCCGGGAACAGTCGCTCGGTGAAGTATTTGTCCTGGAAGTATTTGATCTTGTCGCACAGCACCGGATGCGGGATGCCTTCGTAGAAGAAGATTTCCTTGTCGAAGCCGATGGCCTTCAATTCCTGCGGCAGCATCAGCGCACGGCGTTCTTCCGACTCGCTGCGGCTGAATTCGCGGCCGCGGGTGAAGCTGTCTTTGCGCACGGTGGTGTAGCCGAGCATTTCCGAATAATCGTTCGCGTCCTGCTGCTCGCGCGGCGCGTAGACGATCTGCAGCGCATGGTTGGTGATCATCGTGCGCGACAGGTCTTTGCCGTAGGTCGCGTCGAGCTGCGACATGCTCTGGATGATCGGCAGCAACCGGATGTTGTAACCGGCCATGTACGACACCGCGGTGGCGATGATGTCGACTTTGCCGATCGAGGTGAATTCGTCCATCAGCAACAGGCACTGATGCTTCAGTTCCTTGTTGTTCTGCGGCAATTCCTTGGTGTTCTGGTTGA
>JAGNNB010000291.1 GCA_017990865.1 Lysobacteraceae bacterium | reverse complement strand
GCCTTGATCGTAGGGCTCCTTGTCGCGCACGCGCCGCAGCCGGCTCTTCGCATCCTTACGGAAATCTTCGGTTTCCGACGCGAAGCTCGACCACATCATCGGTACTTCTCCGCCGCCTTTGGCGTAGGCGATCGCCTCGTCCGCGATGGTTTCGTATCGGGCGAGCGCATCGGCGGCTTTGGCGACATCGAATTCGTCGCCTTGCATCGCGCCGACCAGCGATTTCGCGCGATTCATCACCGCCAACTGAAAGTACGCCGCATGCTTGCCTTCGCTCTTTTCGATCTGGGCGAGACGCGCGTTCAACATCGCGTCGTTTTCCCGCTCCAGCGCTGCCGAAAACGCGTCGCTGGCCGCATCGAAAGCGTCGAAGCCCGCGACCAACGGACCATGCATGGTTTTGGCTTTGGCGAAACCGTCGTCCTTGTAGTTTTCTCGATCGTAGTAGGTATGCGCATCGTCGATAAGCGCGCCGACCGCGGCCAACGCTTCGACGTACCGACCGCCCGCGGCATCCAGCTCCGCCAGCTTCGGCGCGGCCGACGCCGCATCCGCGAACGTTGTTTTGCATTTCGCGATGTCGTCCGCACCCACGGTGTAGAGACCGTAAACGACGGTTTCGCGCCCTGAGGGTCCGGCCTTCATGTCTTTGACCCAACTGCCGTAACGATCGATGCTTTTATGGACATCGCCGTCGACGCGGTTATAGCAATCGACGTAGTTCTCCAGCTTGCTAGCGAGCGCGTCGAGATCGTCGGAGGACGCCGCGCGCGCATCGCCCGCTTCATTCGCGGCTTTGTCCCGGGCGTTATCCGCTTTCGGTGCGCCGCTTTCGGCGCCGCGTTGCCCACAGCCCGCGAGGGCGATGCCGGCGCACAGTATCAAAGCCGCGACACGACCACGGCGTTCGAACGATGTTTTCATAGAAATTCCTCTGCATTTACGAATCGTGCGTCCGCGCCTTGTGAGCGGGCGGAACGCGGTTTAGGACACTGCTCGCTTGAGGCCGCTCACCAACTCCCCGTATTCGGCATCGACGCCCACGGCTCCTGCGGCGGCAAATGGCCGTCCTGCAGCAACTCGATCGAAATCATATCCGGCGAACGCACGAACGCCATGTGTCCGTCGCGGGGTGGGCGGTGGATGGTGTAGCCCAGCGCCTGCAAGCGCGCGCAGGTGTCGTAGATATTCGCGACGCGGAACGCCAGATGGCCGAAATTGCGCGCGCTGCCGTAATCCTCGACATTGCCCTCGGCATCGGGCCAGTTGTAGGTCAATTCGATTTCTGCGTGCGGCGTTTCGGCGGCGGCCAAGAACACCAGTGTGTACTTGCCGGCGGCGTTTTCCATGCGGCGCATTTCTTTCAAACCGAGGCCTTCGCAATAGAACCGCAGCGAGGCGTCGAGATCGCGGATGCGGACCATGGTGTGGAGGTATTTCATGCCGTGGTACTCGGTGATGGAAAATGGAATGAAGCGTTGGAGTCGCAGCGATTTTCAGCGCTTCTCAAGCGGATGCCCCGTTCTTGTCATCCCGAGCGTATGCGAGGGACCTGCTGTTGCAGCGCGTGAAAAAACAGGTCCCTCACCCGATGGCGCCGGGTTCGGGATGACAGCGAATAGAGATGAAGATAGTTACCGATATCGGCATATCGACATGTCGGCATGTCGGCGCTGAAATCCGCGGGTATCACAAAAACAAATCAGGCAACAAGGGTTTCGTGCGATCGACCGCATACCCCGCGAAATCGGCAACGCCGGCTTCGCGCAGCACATCCTCGTCGATCAGGAAGCGGCCATGAAAACCAGCGGCTGGGCGGGTCAGTAGCGCATGCGCGGCATCGCCCATGATTTCCGGTTTTCTGCATTGCGCGGGATCGACGCCCGGAATCATGTTGATGGCGTCGGTGGCGATGACGGTGCGCGGCCACAGCGCATTGACCGCAATGCCCTGCGGGCCGAATTCGGCGGCGAGGCCCAGCGTGACGAAGCTCATGCCCATCTTCGCCAGCGTGTAGCCGGTATGCGGTCCCCACCATTTCGGATCGAGCGACGGCGGCGGCGCGAGCGTGAGGATGTGCGGGTTCGGCGCCTGCAGCAAATACGGCAAACACGCCTGCGCGCAGAGAAAGCTGCCGCGCGCGTTGACTTGCTGCATCAGATCGAAGCGCTTCATCGGCGTGTCGAGCGCGCCGCGCAGCCAGATCGCGCTGGCGTTGTTGACGAGAATATCGATGCCGCCGAACGCATCGACGGTGGCCGCGACCGCGGCGCGGACCTCGTCTTCCTCGCGGATATCGCATTTCAGGGCCAGCCCTTGGCCGCCCGCCGTCTCCACCGCAGCGGCGGCGGAATGGATCGTGCCGGGCAGTTTCGGATTGGGCACCGAAGACTTGGCGGCGATCGCGATGTTGGCGCCGTCGCGCGCGGCGCGCAGGGCGATGGCGAGGCCGATGCCGCGCGAGGCGCCGGTGATGAAGAGCGTTTTGCCCGAGAGCGTGGTCATCCGAAACTCCTACCGAAACGAGAAATGAGCGATACGCGCTCGCGCCGATCGAACGCCCGCATCGGCGACACGCCGAGTCCGGAGTTCATTCGTGAACGCAGCGCTGGGCGCGGCAAACGGCGGTCGGCGGCGGTGCGCCGCCGTTCGGTCCCGCGCAGTCGCGAACGCTGAGCGCTTTATCGTTCTTGCGCACGTAGGCGCGATTCGCGTCGTCGACCTGCGCGGCGGCGACCGCGACCCAACCGTGGCACACGAAATGCGTGCTCGTGCATTGCGCGTCTTGGTCGCAAGCGAGGAAACGAGGCTCGACGGTCGCGTCGATGCCGTTTTGCGCAATCCCGTTTCGCGCGCAGCCGGTCGCCGAGATCGCCAGGATCGATGAGACATAGCCAAGTTTTTGTAGGGTACGTGCCCGCATGGCGTTCTCCATTCGGCGTCAGGGCTTGGGGCCCTGGCCCTCGTTGTCTTCCCACTTCAGGATTTTCCGCGTGATCACGCGATAGACCGGTTTGCCGGTGCGAAACCACAGATCGCGCACCCACGAGCGGCGCTTGAGCAGACGGCGCTCGACCGGCGTGAGCGCTTCGGGGCAATACGTGCGTTTGTGTTTCAGTAGATGCCGCAAATCCTCGCGCGCCAGCAGCCGCATCCAACGCGAGCGCGGCGCGCCGCAGGTAGCGAGTTGGAAATCGATGATGGCCGGGGTGCCGTCGACGAGCACCAACCAGTTGGCTTCCTTCGCCAGGTCGTTATGCGCCAGCCCGCAACGATGCAGGGCTTGCAACCGGCGGCGCGCCAATCGGAAATAGGCGCGGTCGCCGCGCGGTGGGCGTTGGTACATGGCCGCGCCGTCGAGATAGCTGCGATCGAGCCTGCGTCCGTCCCAGGCCAGCAGTTGCGGCACGGCCTCTTGGCCCAGCACGCGCCGCAGTCCGCGGGCCTCGCGTCGCGCCAGCCACCATGCGGGCAGGCGCAACCACAGCGGAACATGCGCCAGATCGCGCCGCACGAATAGGCCCGCGGCGCCGCGCATCAACGCGATCCGGCCGAAGCTGTCGGCTTTGAGGGCTTGCACTTCAACGGCGTCGGCGGACGTTCGCGCATTCATCGACGCATTCTAGAGCGCCCGACGTTGCGGCGCACAATTCGCGAGCGCCGCCGGGCCACGCCCATCGCGAGGTGGATAGCGAGGTGGGCGACATCGTGCCGCGCTGCCATAATCGGCGCATGCAGAACGGATGGCTGGATCACATCGTCGCTTGGATCGGGGCAAACCCCGTCGCCGCGGGCGGCGTGATTTTTCTGATCGCGTTCTGCGATGCGGTGATCGTGCTCGGCATCGTGGTGCCGGCGTTGCCGCTGCTGTTCGCGGTGGGCACGTTGATCGGTTTGGGCCACCTCGACGGCCCCTACGCCTTGCTCTGCGCCGCCGCGGGCGCATTCGTGGGCGATGCGATCAGCTATTGGGTCGGCTATCGCTGGGGGCCGACGCTGCGCCAGCGCTGGCCGTTCAGCCGTTATCCGCAATTGATCGATCGCGGCGAGCGGATGTTCCGCAGGCACGGCAGCAAGGGCATCCTGATCGCGCGCTACGTCGGCGCGGTGCGTCCGTTCGTGCCGGCGGTGGCCGGCATGCTGCGGATGCCGCTGAAACGCTACGCCCCGGCCAGCGCGATCGCCGCGTTGACGTGGGCCGGACTGTTCCTGGCGCCGGGTTGGATCTTCGGCGCGTCCTACGATGCGGTGGCGGCGGTCGCTGACCGCCTGGCGCTGGTGTTGCTGGCCTTGGCGGTGTTGCTGGCCCTGGTGTGGGCCGGCGTGCTGTACACCTACCGCTGGTTCGCCGGCCATGCCGACCGCATCCTCGCCCGCGCGCTGAAATGGACCCACAAGCATCCGCGACTGGGCCGCTACGCCGATTCGCTGATTCAGCCGCATCGTCCGGAGTCGGCGTCGCTGGCGATGTTGGCGGTGTGCATGATCGCGATCGGCTGGGCCTCGTTCGCGCTGATCGCCGCGATGCTGGCGCGCGGCGGGCCGCTGGCGCTGGATTACCAAGCGCAGGCGACGATGTTCGCGCTGCGCAACCCGCTGGCCGACCGCTTGATGGCCGCGCTCGCTTCGCTGGGCGACCCGCAGGTGCTGCTGCCGCCGCTGCTGCTGACCACCGCCTGGTTGCTGTGGCGCCGTCGCTACGCCGCGGCCCTGCATTGGATCGCGGCGGTGGCGTTCGGTCTGGTGTTCACCACCATCATCGGTTTGT
>JAGNNB010000290.1 GCA_017990865.1 Lysobacteraceae bacterium | reverse complement strand
CCACGCGCACATCGCTCGGGAAGGTGTGGATGATCCGCACCGCGACCTTCAGCGTCGCCGGCGCGTTGCCGGCCACGCCGGTCACGGTGATCGGGCTGTCGACGGTGCTGTTGTCGTTGATCGCGTAATCGGCGAGGTTCTGGAAGAACGCGCCGCCGGTCGAGCTCACGACGACCGACTTGGCGACGGTGTTGGTGAGTCCGCCGTTGTCGGTGACGGTCAGCACGACCGAATAGGTACCGGCCGCTGCATACGTCTTGCTGGGATTCGCCAACGTCGAAGTGGAACCGTCGCCGAAATTCCAGCTACGCGAGGCGATCGAGCCGCCGGCATCGGTGGAGCTGTCGGTGAAGGTGGCGGTCAAGCCGCTGGTGGTGAAGCTGAAGTTCGCCACGGGCGGGTTGTTGGCGGTGGAGGAGACGGTGACGGACTTCGTGGTGGTGGTGCTGAGCCCGCCGTTGTCGGTGACTTTGAGCGAGACCGAATACGTGCCCGCAGCGGTGTAGGTTTTCACCGGATTCGTGACCGTGGAGGTCGAACCATCGCCGAAGGTCCACAAACGTGCGGTGATGGAACCGCCGGCATCGCTGGAGCTGTCGGTGAACGTTGCGGTCAAGCCGCTGGTGGCGAAACTGAAATTCGCCACGGGCGGAGTGTTGCCGCCGCCGCCTTCGTTGTCGCCCGCCGGCACCACGCCGCCGAAGAACGACGACACCTGCGGCCAGATGTAGGCGAACTGCACGCCGCCGTTGAGGCAACTGCCGTAAGTGACGTGATGCAACGCCAGCGCGCGATTGCTGGAACGCGCGATCACCGGCGAACCCGACGAACCGCCTTCGGTATCGCATTGATAGGCCGTGTCGCTCAGCGTGCCCCACAGATTGTCGTGCAGCGCCTCGTCGATGCGGCAACGCGCGCCGCCGACGTGATTGCTCACCACCGCCAACTCTTTCAAGCGCGCGCCCGGGTGCTGCGAGATGAAGATTTCTTCGTTCAGCACCGGCGTACGCACGTCGAGGCCGAGATAACCGAACTGCTGGATCGCCGGGAAATTGCCGACGGTGAACAGCGCGTAATCCAGCGAACCGTTATTTTTCAACAAACTCGCGCCGGGCACTTTGACCACGGTGCCCGACGTGGTGCCGCCGCAAGTCGTGGCCTGATAGTTGAACCACACTTCCGCCGATGTCGCTTCCGCCGCGGTGCGGATGCAGTGGTTGTTGGTGAACATGTGATTGCCGGGGCCGACGCGCCACGCGGTGCAGTTGCTGCCGCGCGCCAACACCAGGCGCGCCACCGGCCGCGAACGTTCCACCGTGGTCGGGTCGGTCGCCGCGTAGCAGGCCACCGCGCGTTTGTCGTTGACGCAGGTCGCGCGCGTACCGATGTCGCCCAACGGCTGCACGGCGTCGAGCATGTCCTCCGGATAACCTTCGAGCATGCGCGACACGCGCACCGCATGCGCGCGCGTCCACGGCTCTTGCGCCGTGCCGATCAAGCGCACGCGCACGATCGGTCCATTGACCGACATCGCCGAAAAACTGGTCACGCCGTCTTGCCCCAACGCCTTGTCGACGGTGAAACCGTCGCGGACTTTGTTGGCGTAACGGTAAACCTCGCGACGCCGCGGATCCGACACTTCGATCGCCATGCCTTTGGGCAGATTGAAATAATCGAAATGGATTTTCACGAACGCCGCGTCCACGGTATCGATGACGAATTGCCGCGAAGACGAACGCGACAGATCGATGACGTAATTCGCGGGTCGCTGCTCGGCGATGCGGAACTCTTGCGGCGACGCGTCGCTCGGCGCGATCGCCGCAAGCACGGATGGCGACAAGATTGCGGAGGCTGCGGTCGTCGTTTGCGTCGACGACGGCGCGGCCGTCGAAGAAGGCGTCGGCGCGGACGACAGCGATGCGAACGCGAACAGCAGAACGCCGCATCCGGCCATGGTGCGATAAGACATGAGAACTCCCGTTTCTTTTTTGGTTTTCGCGATAAGAGGCGCGCAGCGAACCAGCGCGACCTCGACGGCACGGTTTCGGCGGCATCGCCGCAGCCACAGATGCACCGTGAGCGAAAACGCCCAACGGTGTCGCGACCCCGCCATCTCTCCCCAATGAGCGCGGTCGAATCGTCGGTGACGGCCTGATCCCCTGTCAGCGCTGTCACTGGGGCGTACCCTGCGCGACTTTCCCCCGGTGCGTCAATGGGGCGACGGGGGTTGCGGCGCATGTAAACGGTTAACCAGAACCGCGATCTCAGAATCGCACGAATCCGTCATCATCGAAGGGGATGAATCGAAGCCGCCATCACCGAAGGGCATGATTCGAAGCCGTCATCCCGACGAACGCCGGGACCCCGCTTTACCGCTCTTTCTTGAAGGCTGGACCCCGGCGTTCGCCGGGGTGACGGCATGGAAAAGCCGGCACGCGAAGGAAAGAATCGCCGCAGACAAAACGCGTGAGACGCGCGACCCGCGATATCCGCGATGCCTCAATTCACTTCGGAGCGATAACGCGCGCCGTCTGTGGACGCACGGCCCATCGCGACCAGCATTTCGAGCACTTGCGGCAAACGTTTTTTCCACGGGCCGCGGGCGGTGAAGCGCGCGGCGATATCGTCCAGCGACAGCGCGGTGGGCGCGGACGACAGCACGTCGGCGACGGCGCGCACTTGCGCGACGGCGTCTTTCGGCCACGGCTGCGGTTTGATCGCGGCCACCGGCGCGACATCGTCCGGCGTGTCGTCCGGCGCATCGGTTTCGATTTCCGTTTGCTGCGGCGCGGACTGCGGGTTTTGGAATTCGGGCCGCAACCAACGCACGAGGCCGCGCGCTTCCTCTGCGGCGCGCTCGGCGTTCAACGCGACCAAACGCTCCAACACCGCTTCGTCGAACGCGCGTTTGGCGTCTTCGCGAGACAAGCCCGCGACGATTTGCGCGTCTTGCCCCGTGCCGGTGTTTGCTCCGACCTTCGCGCCGGTGCTTGCGTCCTCCGCCGCGCCAGGTATTACGCCCTCCCCCGCGAGCGGGGGAGGGTTGGGGTGGGGGCCATCGTTGCCGTGCGCCACGCGCAACAGCGGCAACAGATCGGACCAGCCGTAGGCATCGAGCACGGCGGCATCCAGATCGTCGTGAATCTGGCGCAGCACCGACACCAGCCCCTGCTCGTGGATCGTGCGTTCCTTCGCGCTCAGCGCTTCGCCGCTGCGCAGTTTTTCCAGCACGTTGTACATGCCGGTGAGGGTGAGATCGGGATGTGCGGCTTGTTGGCGTTTGCGGTGGGTGTCGAGTTGTTCGGCGAACTTTTGAATTTTTTGATTGTTTTCGTCATCAAAAAGTGGGAAGGAGAACGTTAGAAAACAAGTCGTGTTCGTCCATGTCGGGCGATCTTCAAGCGTTCCGCCAGAAGCAAGGCTCCATACGTGATGCACAACGCTTGACAGCACGCCGAGCACAGCCCTGCTTTCAGTGCAAATCGCATAAAGCTTGTGGTCGGGGCAAAACGGACGTTCAACAAATGAAAACACTCGATGCTTAGATGTTTCTGGTGTCACGATCAGCTCGTTAATGTCACCCCAAGAAGACCTAAGCTTTCCTCTTGGCTCGCCAAAGAGCCACCATTTGTCTCGGTAAGACTTTCGATTGTTTTGTTATCTCTCAGGCTTAACTCGGTCAAGAAGGCGCTGATATAACGAGGGAAATTGCTTGGCGGCATCATCTTGGCTGAGTCCGAAGAAGTCGATCACAAAGCATGAGTCTCCCCCTTGCATAAAATCTCGGGCATTGAAATGCGGCTTTATCACATCCGGCAGAGCCGAAAGATCGAATCCAAGCGCCATAACCTCTTCAGACGAAAGACGAAACCCTTTCCCGACTAGATTCATCCCTTGAAAACAAACACCCTCATTCGCCATGAGCCTCTTTGTGCTGATGACCCTTGCCCCGATCGTCAAATCGGCATGGATGATTCCGTACCTCTCTTCAAGCTCAACGCTCACCTCGTCTTGATCGATTTCTTCTTCTCGAACAACGCTGAGCAATCTTCCGAGGACAGGCCCGGACAGTGGATCGCCCACGCGCATCAAGCCCACTCGCCCAGCTCTGGATGCCTCCCCGACCGTCATGCTGATGCGGACAGCCGCGCCATCATCGGAATCGACCCAGGGATGATCCGGAATCGCAAATGCCAAAGACAGTCCCATCTGTCGAGGTTGCAAGTTTAGAGAGACGACGCCTTTGGTTTTCGGAATTGATCCACCAAGATTGAATCCAACGCGATCGCCGCGAGGCGGGTCATTTGAAGGCAAAAAAGCATTTTCGATGACTTTCCTGTTGAACGCCTGTCGGATCGAATTTGTGGAGATCAATCCGAATCGTTCTAGCTTTTCCAGGCGCGTTAGCAATGCGGCATGCTGCCACCAGTACATCACTAAATCTGAAGTGTCCGGAACATCCGGCCAAGCGCTGCGAAGAGCTTCCACATAGCCATCGCCAAGCCTGATCCGCATCCGCTTATTGCCAATAAACGGCGGATTCCCCACCACGAAATCCGCGTCCGGCCATGCGGCCTTGCGCGGGTTGATGTAGCGCTCCACCGGCTTGCGTGCGGTGTCGTCGGGAATTTTTTCGCCGGTGATGGGCGAGACTCTCATCGTCTCGCCATCCCAGCGCGTGACCGGCACGCCGCGTTCGTCCAGCACGTATTCCATGCGGTCGTAGGCCAGCACCGCGTCGCGGCATTCGATGTTGCGGAAATCGCGCACCAC